>JAGBAU010000029.1 GCA_017938785.1 Clostridia bacterium | reverse complement strand
GTTGAGCTGGTTGGTTGCCTTGGCGTCCAGCCAGGATACTGCGCCGCACAGGCCGAGGCGCTCGGGGGTGACCACGCAGCAGTGTGCGGGAGCGAAGCTCTGGCACAGAGTGCAGGTGTAGAAGGTGTCCACGGATTCGTCGGTCATGGTGGACAGACGGTCGTCGCGCTCGGTGTAGCGGGGCATGGCTTCCTCGTTCAGGATGCGCTCTGCCTCAGCGGGATCGGTGACCAGGGTGATCTGGCACTTGTCTACGACTGCATCGAATTCATCCATGATCTTGGCATACAGCACCTCGCCGAAGTGGGTCAGGCGCAGGCCCTTTTCATAGGCTTCCTTGCTGATGCGGATGCGGAACTGGTTGCGCTGGCCGGTGTGCATAACGCCTTCCATGTAGTTGAACCAGCTGTGGATGTTGCGCTCGATTACGGATTCGAAGTCCTTCTGCATCTTCTCGCCGGCGACCTCGATGTAGGTGGCCAGGGGATAGTTGCCCTCGGCGGGTTCTTCGCCGACGATGGTGATCTTGCGGTCCTCGATGGCGTTCATATCGCGGGCGGAAACCAGCTCGCAGGTCACGTTCTTGCCGCTGTAGAACTCAATCTGGACGTCCTTCTTGCGGATGATTTCGCCCTCGAATGCGGATGCGAAGGCCACGGGGATGTTGATGTCGGTCACCTTGATCTTGATGTTGCGCAGCTCAAGGCTCTTCTTTACGGTTGCGGAGTGGTCGGTGGAAACCTCCAGTGCGCCGGGGATGGCGAGATCGCCGATATCCTGGTCCACGATGACCGGGAAGCCCAGGGCGATTGCGCCTGCGCCTGCGGAAACAACCACTTCATTGAGCGGGCCGAAGGTGTTTACGAATGCGGGTACGCGCTCCTTGGTGTAGGCCAGCAGTGCGCCCAGGTTGCCGGGCTCGACGCCGCCGAAGATCAAGGCTGCGCGGATGGCAACGGTGACGACATGGATGACGGAGGTGACGTCATGGCCCAGCGGTACAACGCGGAACTCGAGGCCCATCTTTACGCCGCCTTCGGCTGCCTGGTCGATCACGTCGCCGATCAGGAAGGTGAGGATGCCCTTGGACTGGTAGTCCTTGATCACATCGCAGGCCTTGGAGCCGTCGTCGGCCTTGCCCAGGACAACTGCAACGCCGGGGATATCGCCGGTTACCAGCGGAACGCCCAGGGAACGGATGATGGGATCGGGCACAAACCCGATGCCGCCTTCATTTTCATAGGGGTTTGCGCCGCCGGCGTACTTCAAACCTTCGATGATTTCAGCGCCCACGGCGGTGGCCAAGCCTGCATTCAGGGCGTCGCCCAGCTCAGGCTTGTTGGAGCTCAGGCTCTTGAGAACGCCTACGCAGGCGGGCAGGTCGCCCAGCTTTGCAACCTTCACGCCGGTTGCGGCATAGATGGTGGGGAAGAAATAGGCAGTATCCGGGAAGGCGATGGGGGCGTCTTCGCCGTACTTGGCGATGGCGTCATTAACCGCACCCTCAGTCAGGCCTGCAACAGCATTGGAACCGGCAAAAATAAGATCAGTCAACGCGCTCATGATTATCATTGCTCCTTTGAATGGATATTGGGGAACATCCCCTATCCGGGGATGCTCAGTCAGTATTATTATACTTGAATTTAACATACTTTGCAAGGGATTTGCGCCGATTTGTAAAGCTCAAGGCAACACAAAGGCCCAAATCTCTTCAAACTGTGTTCCCGGAAGCTGTGTTATAATAGATGAACCATAAACAAGCATTTGAGGTTCGTTATGAATAAAGCAGATATTTCCGAAATCCGCAGAAGGCTCAATCCCGATAAAAACTCCATCGACTGCATCCGCGGCTGCTACGTGGACGAGAAGGGTGAAATCATCTCCATGTTCACCCACTCGTTGCTGACCCTGCCCCAGGAGGAGGCCGAGAAGTACCTGACCATCTTCCGCAAAACCCTTTCCGGCCTTCCGGGCAAGAACCTGGTGGATATTTCCTTCCGCCCGGACCAGGTGATGGACGGCGAGGAGCACCGCCTGCTCACCGCCATGAAGAACACCTCCCTGAAGGTGGACCAGGCCGTGGAGCGCTTCTTCCATACCGTCATCGAAAACCTGGAATTCGAGGGCAACTACCTGATCCTGCTGATGCATGACAACTACGATGTGCCCTTCCGTGCCAAGGATGAGTACAAGGTGGACGTGGTGAGCGAGGATATGTTCCAGTACATTCTGTGCGCCGTATGCCCGGTGAAGATGACCAAGCCCGCCCTGTGCTACTGCCCGGACGACAAGGGCTTCCACGACCGCGATCTGGAATGGATCGTTTCCGCACCGGATTTGGGCTTCATGTTCCCGGCCTTTGAGGATGGCGGCGCGAACATCTATTCCGCGCTGTACTATACCCGGGACGCCGCCGAAAACCACCAGGAATTCGTCACCGCCGTATTCGACGGCAAGGCGCCCATGCCCGCCGCCGAGCAGAAGGAAGTGTTCGAGGCGCTGCTGGGAGATACCCTCGAGGAGGAATGCAGCCTGGAGGTCGTGCAGACCGTGCATGAGCAGATTCGCGATATGATCGAGGAGCGCAAGCAGGAAAAGGCTGCCGAACCCGCCACCGTGTCCAAAAAGGAAGTGGGCACCATCCTCAAATCCTGCGGCGTATCCGAGGAGCATGTGCAGGCCTTCGAGGAGCGCTACGACGAGGAATTCGGCCCCGCCATGGACCTGTCCGCCCAGAACATCGTGAACGTGAAGCAGTTCGAACTGCGCACCCCGGACGTAATGATCAAGGTGAACCCCGAGCGCAGCGACCTGGTGCAGACCCGCATGATCGACGGCTCCAAATACATCCTCATCCGTGCCGACGAAGGCGTGGAGGTCAACGGCGTGAACATCTCCATCGCCGATCTGGGCGAGGATGTGGAGGAGAATGACGAGGCTCCGTTTTAATTGAAAAAAACGCATCGTATGATGCGTCTTTTTCAATAGCTGCTGATGGGCAGACTGTCGTCGTCCTGGCCCTTGGTGATACTCTTAATCACCACAAAGTAGTTGACGTCCGGGCTGACCTTCACCTCCACCCGGTCGCCCACCTTCTTGCCCAGTACGGCCCGGCCGAGGGGGCTTTCCTTGCTGATGATGCCGGAGATGGCGTCCTGCCTGAGGGTGGTCATCAGCTGGATCACTTCGGTTTCGTCGTCATCCTCGTAGTAGATTTCCACCTTGTCGAACAGCTGCACCACGCCGTCCTTTTCTTCCACCTTGATTACCTTCGCGGTGTTAATCATGCGCCGCAGGTAGCGAAGCCTGCTGTCGCAGCGGCGCAGCTCCTGCTTGGCGGCCTTGTATTCGTAGTTTTCGCTCAGGTCGCCGAAGCCGCGGGCGGTCTGCAAATCTTCAATGCACTTGGGACGCACCACGCGCATGCGGTAGTCGATTTCCTCCTGCATCTTTTTGATGTCCACTTCGGTCAGTTCGTTGTACATGCTTTAGCTCCTTGCGTTTGCTGCCGCCATTATAGCGCAGAAATCCCGGAAAGACAAGCTTGCATTGGGGCATAATTTGTGTTACATTACATACAGATACTATCATTCGGAGGATACGTTCATGGAAAAGCGCGGCAACTATGCCTTCTTCCAGAATACGAAATGCGAATACTTCCCCTGCCATAAAACCGAGCATCCGGAGGATTTCAACTGCCTGTTCTGCTACTGCCCGCTGTACGCGCTGGGCAGGAAGTGCAAGGGCAACTTCCGGTATACTGAGGACGGCATCAAGGATTGCTCCGGCTGCTTGACACCCCATGTGCGGGATAACTTCGGCTACATCACCGGCCGGTATAAAGAGATACTGGAGCTTGTGAAGGAAAACGACAAACATGAATAAAACGACAAACATGAATAAAAGGAACGAACCCATATAGGTTCGTTCCTTTTTATGTTCAGTCCAGCTTGTCCTGAATCCTCGGAAAGAAGATGTGGGCCAGCAGAAGGGCGAGTATGCCCGCCACCAGCTTGGACACGATCAGCGGCAGCACCATGTTCTGCTCCACACCTGCGGTGAAGCCCAGGTGATCGCCGAATACGAAGGCTGCGGATACCGAGAAGGTGAGCACCAGCAGGCGGCCCTTGGGGTTCATTTTGGGAACCAGGTCCAGGGCAGGGAAGATGCTTGCAAGAGTTGCCACCATGCCTGCGCCGCCGGCCTCGTTCATGCCGAGGGCGGCGCTCAGCTTTTCGATGGGCTTTTTAAACACCCGGGAAATCCAGAGCACCATGGGGAAGGCGCCGGTGAGCACCAGGGCGATATTGCCCACGATGATCAGCGAATCCACGAGGGGGGATACGCCGCCCTCCGCCGTGGGCTCCACCATCACATGAAACAGGGGAAGCCGCAGGCCCGTGACGAACTGCACCGTGGAGATCACGATGCAGAAGGTCAGGATCACCTGCATGGCCTGGCCGAAGATGCAGAAGCCGCGCATCACCTGGCGGGGACGAAGAATCAGGCCCAGCGCCACCAGCGCCGCCACCAGGATGACCGGGATCAGGTTGATGAAGATGGTGGGGAGGGACAGCCTGTAGGGTCCGGACGCCATGGCGACGCCTCCGAGGATTGCGCCGATAGGCATGGTGATTACCGAGAGCAGCACGGCCATGGATACATAATTGTAGTATTTCCTGTCCAGGCAGCTCAGGCAGATGGGTATGGTGCCGATGAACAGGCAGCCCAGGGTTCCGCCCAGCACGCAGCTGGAGAAATTGGCAATGGCCGTATCTCCGCCCGCCAGCTGCAGCGCCAGCGGATATGCGCCGGAATCCACGGGGAAGATGGTGCCTGCGAACATGGCGGGGGATGCGCCGAATACCGTGTACAGCGGAACCACCAGCGGCTCCAGCAGGAGCTTGAGGATGGGCACGAAGGTGATTACGCCCACCATGGTCAGTGCCAGCGGCTTCAGTGCGGCGAAGGCTTCGTCGAATTTTTCACCGTAGCCCCGGCGGTTGCCGCGAATCTTATCGACGCCGCCGATCACGGTGAATACCATCATCAGGCACATGATCACCGTGTTGACGGAGAAATTGTCCCGGATGGTTCTCAGGGAATCAAAGAAGGAATCCGTGTATGTAAGTTCACGAATCAGCTCTGCATACATGTCGGGTTGTGCTCCTCGTCGTTTGTAGATTGAATTGGTTACATTCTAACATATACGGCATGCTTCGGGAAGGGGGAGGCGTTGAAAAACAGAAGAATAATCGGAATATGCACGATGTTATCTGCCACAAAAATATCATAAATATTCACTTCCTGTGCATGCTGGGTCTGATGGCGATGTGCACAGAATAAATATTACAAAATATAGCCGGATTCACATGGATTTGCTGGATGAAGGATGAAAAACAGGTTTCCAAGGTGCTTTGTGGGCAAAATGTTACGAAGAGTATACAAAATGATAAAAACATATCAAATAAGAATGAAAATTGGCAATTTGGGCATGGAATGGGGGAAAACGCGGATTTCGAGGGAGATTCGGGTGAATTGTGCGCAAAAAAAGTTACAATTATGGTTACTTTTTGAATTGCAATATGTAATTTGTTGTGATAGAATAGAGAAAGCTGAAATATATGGTAAAACAGGTGAAAAGTCTACATTGAGATAAAGGCGTTAGGAGGCTGAAGGGACATGGCTGCTCATCGCAGGTCTCGGAGGATCATTGCAATAGGAATTGTATTGGCGCTGGCCAGTGCGTGCTGGATCAGTGCGATTGCGCTGTTTATGAACGTAATCTGGCCTACCCCCAGCGTGGAAGAGGATATGCTCATCCGGAAGGATAGCTTTACCCTGGATGCGGGGCATCTGGCAGACGGGTTCTTTTTGGCAAAACGCGAGCCCTGTTCCAGCGGACTGAAGCTGCGTGTAACCAAGGATAAGGCAACCTACACCTATGATCTGAACAACCAGGGCGAGTATGAGGTGTTTCCGCTGCAGCTGGGCAACGGCATATACAAGTGCACGCTGTACAGAAATGTAAAGGGTACGAAATATACCACCGAGGCGGAAGTCAAGCTTGAAGTGGAGATGACCAATGAATATGCGCCCTACCTGGTTCCCAACCAGTATGTGAACTACAACGAAGAAACCTACGCGGTGCAGGCTTCCCTGAGGCTGTGCGAGGGCTTGGAAACGCCCGAAGAAAAGCTCCGGGTGATCCGCGAGTTCATCCGGGAAAATTTCACTTACGATTATGAACGCGCCAGGAAGCAGAAGTCCTTCTATTACGGCAATGCGGACGGCTGCTTCGAAACCCGCAAGGGCCTGTGCCAGGATTACGCCGTGATGCTGTGCAGCATGCTGCGCGTGCAGGGCATCCCCACGAAGATGGTGCTCGGCTATGCTGAAAACTTCTATCACGCCTGGAACCAGGTGCTGATCGGGGATGAATACCAGCTGATCGATGTAACCGCAGAAATCAGCAGCGGCAAGGACCGCTTCAGATCCTACACTCCGGAACGTTATTATTGACGAGGTGAATAACATGGCAAAGCAAGATAAGCTGAAGTGGAAGCTGGCCGCAGAGGAACTCTCCGGTTTCTGTGCTCAGCTGGCAATGATGCTCAATTCCGGTATGGCCATCTATGAAGGCATGGAGATTCTGGTGCAAACCCATAAGGACAGCCCGAATGCCCAGGCATATGTGGAGCTGAACAAAGCCATGAACCAGACCGGTTCCCTGTACGAAACCATGAAGATGACCGGCGGCTGGCCGCGCTACCTGGTTGAGATGACCGGCATCGGCGAGCGCACGGGCCAGCTGGAAAAGGTGATGAACGGCCTGTCCGAGTATTACGGCCGTGAAGGCAGAATCCGCCGCGCAATCGTCAGCGCCATCACCTATCCCGTGGTGCTGGGCGTGATGATGCTTCTGATCCTGCTGGTGATGATCATCAAGGTGCTGCCCGTGTTCCGCAGGGTACTGGGCAACTTCGGCGTTGAAATGACGGATTCCGGAAACACCATGATGCAGCTGGGCGTAGGCATCGGCTGGGTCATGCTGGCCGTGGTGGCCGTGGTCGTGCTGGCCGTATTGATCTGCTGCCTGTTGATGCGCTTCGGCTGCAGGGATAAGGTGCTTGCTGCACTGCGCAAGGTATTTCCTCCGCTGCGCAACATCAGCACCCGCCTGGCTTCCGCCCGCGTGGCCTCCGTGCTCTCCATGATGATCGCCAGCGGCTTCCCGCTGGATGAGGCGCTTGAAATGGTGCCCCGCGTGCTGGATGACGCCGTGGCCCAGGAAAAGATCAGGCGCGTGCGCGAGCGCGTGGCGGGGGACGTGTCCTTTGCCGATGCGCTGGTGGAAACCGGCCTGTTTGATGAATTCTACAGCGGCCTGATCCGCATGGGTTATACCGTTGGCTGCGCGGATGTGGTCATGGGCAAGGTTGCGGCCGAGTATGAAACCCGCGTTGAGGATGGCATTTCCAGCCTGGTATCGATCATCGAACCCAGCCTGGTGGCGATACTCTCCATCGTAATCGGCGCTGTGCTGCTGAGCGTGATGCTGCCGATGGCGGGCATCATCTCCAGCATTCTCTGATTAAATGTAACTGTTCTGAGTATATATAGGAAGGAGTTGGCAGTATGAAAAGCAGGCGGCGCGGCATTGTGCGCGCCCTGGCGGTGACGCTGGTGGTCTTTGCGATTCTCCTTTCTGGTGCCATTTTGCTTCTGGATTATATCGGAAACGCGTCGGATGAGGCGCAGATTGCCATGGTTCGGGATGCGGTGCGCAGCGCAGTGACCACTTGCTATGCTGTGGAAGGCGCCTATCCCCGTGATATTTCCTATCTGGAGGAAAACTACGGCCTGGCATACGACCATGAACGCTTCTTTATTACCTACGATGCCTTCGCTTCCAATATCTTTCCCGATATCCTGGTCAACCTGAAGGGGGCGAGTGATACTTGAACGGAACGATGAATGGTTCTAAGCACAACCATACCATTTCTCAGGCGTTTGTGTTCCTGCTTCTGGCGGTATTTGCCACGCTCTCTACTCTGATGGTGCTCCTCAGCGCACAGCTCTACCGCGGTACCGTTGCCCAAACGGAACGGACCGGCGATAAGCGCGTGCTCTCCAGCTACATCACCAATGTGGTGCGCGGAAATGACGGCGCAGGCATGGTTCATGTGGACGAACGCGCGGGCGTTCGGATGCTGGTGTTCGACTGGGAGGATTCCGGTGAGCATTATGAAACCATGGTATACTGCCATGACGGCTATCTGCGGGAACTGTTCGCGGACGTCCGGCAGGAATTTGATCCTGAATACGGCGAGGAAATCTGTGCTGCACGGGCCTTCGAGCCGGCGCTTCAGGATGGCCTCCTGGAAATCTACTTGGAGGATGAATACGGGCAGGAAAGCGTGCTTCACCTGGCGCTGCGCTGCGGTCAGGAGGTAAATCATGGGTAAGAACAGAAACCAGAACAACCTTCTGGTGGAAATCATGATTGCCGTGCTGTTCTTTGCGCTGTGTTCCACGGTAATCCTGGAAACGTTCATGGCGGCGCGCCAGTTCAACCATAAATCCGGCGTCGAAAGCCGCGCCCTTGCGGCGGTGCAGGACGTCAATGAACAGCTCTACGCTGCCGATGACGCCGCCACCCTGCTCCGAGAGCTTGGGTTTGAACAGGCACAGGATGGATGGCTCCGTGAAGATGATGAATACCGACTGAAGTTGGTTTTGAATGAGGAAAACGCCGGCGCAGGAATCCTGCGCACAACCCGGATACAGGCCATGTATGAGGATGAAGTGTTCGCTGAGTTTCCCGGCGCACGCTATCTGCCGGGAGGTGGAGCACAATGAAAGACCGCGAATACCACATCGGCCCCGGCGCGGTATCGCTTCTGCTGGTCATCGTGGTGGTCAGCATGAGCGTATTGGGACTGCTGGCGCTGATCAGCGCCCGGAGCGACTATAAGCTCACGGAGAGATCCATGGCCTTTGCGGCTGCGGAGCACACGGCTTCGGCAAATGCGCAGGCGAGTGTGGCTTGCGTGGATGAAATCCTGGCGAGCTGTGCGGTGCAGGCGGCCGATGACGATGCATACCTTGCGGCAATTCAGGCGTCTCTTCCGCAGAACATGCGTCTGGAGGGACGCATCATCGGCTGGGAGGAGCATGTTGAGGGCGGACGCACGCTGTTTTGCGAGGTGGAAGTCCTGCCCCTTGGCAATGAAAGCCGCTTTGCCTGGAACCTCCATACGTTTATTGCTGAATTAAGCTGAATGTGAAAATGATGCCCGCGCAAGCGGACAGAACGGATAGACAAATGGAACTGAAACAGTTATTGGAAAGAACCCTGGAACTCGGGGGCTCGGATATTTTCATTATACCGGGTTCGCCCGTGATGGCCAAGGTCAATGGCTGCATCACCACCATCTGCGAAGAGCGGGTGATGCCCGACGACAGCCGCAGGCTCATCGGCCAGACCTATGAACTGGCCCATAACCGGGATCTGAATCTCCTGCTTGAAAATGGCGATGATGATTTCTCCTTCTCGGTGGATAAGCTGTGCCGCTTCCGCTGCAATGCCTACCAGCAGCGCGGAACCCTGGCGGCCACCTATCGCGTCGTGGCCTTCGGCCTGCCGGATCCCTTCAGGCTGGGCATTCCCCAGGAGGTTATGCAGCTGACGAACCTGCGCAGCGGCATGATCCTGGTCACCGGTCCCGCCGGCAGCGGCAAGAGCACCACGCTCGCCTGCATGGTGGACCGCATCAATACCAGTCGTGAGGACCACATCATCACCATCGAGGATCCCATCGAATATCTTCATCCCCACCATGTCGGCTTGGTGAGCCAGCGGGAGGTCCCCAACGATGCGCCCACCTTCTCCCGCGCACTGCGCGCATCCCTGCGCCAGGCGCCGGATGTGATCATGCTGGGCGAGATGCGTGATTACGACACCATGCAAACCGCGATCACTGCGGCGGAGACCGGCCATTTGCTGCTCTCCTCCCTGCATACGGTGGGTGCGGCGAAGACCATTGACCGCATCATTGACGCCTTCCCTGCCAACCAGTAACAGCAGCTGCGCATTCAGCTGTCCATGGTGCTGCGGGCAGTGGTGAGCCAGCGCCTGGTGCCCTGCATAGATGGCAGCCAGATTCCCGTATTCGAAGTGATGACCGTAAACAATGCCATTCAGAACATGATTCGCGATGGCAAAACCCATCAGATTGACAACGTAATCTACGGAGGCACAGCGGACCGCAGCATGCTGTCCATGGATTCGGAACTGCTCCGCCTCTTCCGTGAACATAAAATTACCCGCGATACAGCAATAAGCTTTGCGGTCAATGCATACTTAATGCGCAAACGACTCCCGGTCTGAAAG
>JAGBAU010000276.1 GCA_017938785.1 Clostridia bacterium | reverse complement strand
GACTGAGTTTAAGGGCTCCGAAAACCGAATCTATGTAGAATTCGAGGAGATCCCCCAGCAGCTGATCAACGCAGTTATCGCCATCGAGGACGCCCGCTTCTACGAGCACCACGGCGTGGATATCAAGCGTATCGGCGGCGCGCTGGTGAATAACATCATTGGCGGCAACCTCCAGGGCGCATCCACCATCACCTGCCAGTTGGTTAAGCTCACCCTGCTCAACGCGGACCAGAACTACAAGCGCAAGGCCCAGGAGGCCTACCTGGCGCTGCAGGTGGAAGAGACCCTCACCAAGGATGAAATCCTGGAAGCCTACCTGAACGTCATCTACCTGGGAGGCTCCAACTACGGCATCAAGATTGCCGCACAGGACTACTTCGGCAAGGAACTCAATGAGCTCACCCTGCGCGAATGCGCCTGCCTGGCAGCGGTTATCCGCAATCCCTATCGCTACAATCCCCGCAGAAACTACTACACCTATGAAACCAGCGAGCTGATCGACAACCGCACCGACCACGTACTGGGCGAAATGCTGGATCACCAGCTGATCACCCAAGCGGAATACGATGCAGCCAAGGCGGATACCCTGAACGTGCTTCAGAGCTCCACCGCTTCCTCCGACGCCATGTACGACAACGCCTACTACGTGGAATATTCCATCTATGACGTTGTCACCAAGATGCTGCGCGTAGAGGGCCTGGAGGATACCTCCGCCAACCGCAGCAGCATGGAAACCAAGCTTCGCAACGGCGGCTACATCATCTACACCTCCCTGGATCCGCAGGTACAGTCTGCGGTTCAGGATACCATCACCAACTGGAGCCGCTATCCGGCCATGCGCCACGCCAACGATTCCTCCACCCAGTCCTCCCTGGGCGGCGGCGAATACCTGACCGTGGTCCAGCCCCAGGCTGCAGCCGCAGTGGTCAACTGGCACACCGGCGAGCTGGTGGCAGTTGTGGGCGGCCGAAGCGAGCCTGTGCAGAAGAAGCAGCTCAACCGCGCCTACCAGCTGGAGATGCCCATCGGCTCCTCCATCAAACCGCTGTCCGTATTCGGCCCGGCCTTCGATATGGGCTATTCCCCGGGCACTCCGGTGTTGAACCTACCCATTGAAATCGCCAACTGGAACAGTGAAAACGGCTATCCCAACAACTATTCCGACGGTTCCTTCTCCGGTGTGGAATCCATGAGAAGGTCCATCAACCGCTCCCACAATACCTCCACCGCGCATGTGCTGATGGACTATGTGGGCATCGAGAATTCCGTTACCTATCTTTTGAAGCTGGGCATCGACCCGGACCACATCCTGGCCACTGGCGCGGGTCTGGCCCTGGGTTCCTCTGGCATTTCCGTGATTGAGCTGGCCGCCGCCTACGGAGCCATTGCCAACCGCGGCCAGTACCTGGAGCCCTACGCCTTCACCCAGGTTCTCAACCCCGACGGTACCGTGTACATCGACGTGCGCGAGGTGCAGGAAACCCGCCAGGTGTTCAAGGAATCCACCGCCTACCAGCTGGTGGATTGTCTGATCGGCTGTGTATCCTCCGAGGGTACCGGCTCCAATGCCAAGTTTGGCGACCTGACCATCGGCGGCAAGACCGGCACCAACTCCAATAACATCGGCGTCACCTTCGCCGGTATGAGCGGCTACTATGCCGGCGCAATCTGGATCGGCTCGGATTACTACAAGCCCCTGGAATCCAGCGCCACCGGCTCCTCCGCAGCAGCGCCCCTGTGGGCGGCCATGATGAGCGAGGTGCACACCCTGACCGATTGCACCGCCGACCGCAGCATCATCTCCGGCTCGCCCTTCGATTACGGCCTGTACCCGGCAACGGTGTGCGGCGTATCGGGCATGCTGGCCACCGAGGCCTGTGAGCACGACGCCAACCAGTATCCGCTGATCACCGATTACTACACCCAGGATAAGGTTCCCACCGCCTACTGCAACATGCACCGCGCGGTGACCGTGTGCCGAAGAAGCGGCCTGGTGGCCACCGACAGGTGCGAAAATACCATGGTCGTGGGCATCATCTACATTCCCGAAGGCCATCCGCTGAGAAACGCCTCGGATATGGATGTGGTGCAGAGCTACTTCTACGGTTCCTCCACCAGCGAATATTCCGCCGGTATCGGATACTGTACCAGCTGCTGAGCGACATAAAATCATCCCCCGATTCGCAATGAATCGGGGGATTCGTTTTGTTTATTTCAATTTTCCATAAACGCACATATCATAGATATTTTCGCCCTTGCATACGGCCCGGCGGAGGGTTCCCTCCAGCTCGAAACCATTCTTCTCCAGAACCCGGCGGGAAGCGGCGTTGGGGGAGAATACCCGGCCGGTGATGCGCAGGATGTCCAGGGCTTCAAATGCTTCGGCGCAGAACAGGCGCACGGCTGCGGACATTATGCCTTTTCCACCGTATTCCTTCAGCAAAAGGTAACCCATATCCCCATCATGGGCATAGATGTCGCCGCCGCAGGCCAGGGTAATTACGCCCACGGGTTTGCCGTCCGCGAAGATGACCCGATACAGGCCGTCCTTTCCGTCCCGGGGAAGTACCGTGTTTTCATACCAGCCCTGTGCGTGCGTTTCCGTATAGGGCATGGGCAGACCATCGCTCAGGTAGCTGCGGTCGCAGCGGGTAAAGATTTCGCTGATGGCGGGGAAGTCCGCTTCATTCCATTTCCGAAGTTCGATGTTCATTTATTCACCTGCTCCCATGTTTTCGTCGGGTGTGACGTACAGGGTCTTCTGGTTGGTGTAGATCACGAAGCCCGGCTTGGAGCCCGAGGGCTTCTTCACATAGCGGCGCTTGGTGTAATCCACGGGCACCTTGCTGGAATTGGCGCCCTTTGAGTAGGCGGCGGCCAGCTTGGCGGCGTAGACGATGGTTTCGTCATCCGGATTTTCGCCCACGATGATCACATGGCTGCCGGGCATATCCTTGGCGTGCAGCCAGATTTCGTTGAGATCGGCGGAGGCGGTGAGCTTGTCGTTTTGCAGGTTGTTCTTGCCCACCAGGATGATGCGTCCCGAAGGCGCGGTAAACTTCATGGGCTGGCTGGGCGGCAGCTGCTTCATCTGGCGGCGGTTGGTGGAGCGGCGCAGGTAGCCGAACTTCTCCAGCTCCTCGCGCAGTTCAGCCAGCTCGCTCTCGCCGGAGCACTTGCTCAGGTTGTCCATCTGCCCCTCCAGGTAGGCGAGTTCCTCGCTGGTCTTTTCGATCTGCTCGGCGGCCAGGGTGCGGGCGTTGCGGGCCTTCTGGTAGAGCTTGAAGTATCTCTGGGCATTCTGGGCGGGGGAGAGCTTCACATCCAGCTGGATATCGATCTGCTTCATTTCGGGATCGTAGTAGTTGGGCAGGGATACGCTCTTCATACCCTTGTCGGCCAGGTACAGGTTCGCCATCAGCAGCTCGCCGCTGATGCGGTATTCCTCCATGCGCTCGCTGCCCAGCAGGGCTTCTCGCTGCAGCGCCAGCTTCTTTTCGCAGCGCTCAATGTTGTTCTTCAGGGTACGGTGGATGGCGGCGCTCTTCTGGGAGATGCGCTCGGCCCGGTCGCGGGAACGGTAGAATTCGTCCATGGCCGCGGAGATGGTGGGGAAGGATTCGCTTTTCAGGAAGGCGCGGCTGGCATAGGGGAAGGCCACGGCGTCCATGGGCTTGTCTTCCATATTATACAGCACCGCGGGCGCGGTTTCGCCCAGCATGTTTTGAATTTCCCGGGCGATGGATGCGCATACGGCTCCCAGGTCGCATTCCTCGATGTGGGCGTCCTCGTTGCCGCAGGCGCGGTAGGCCAGCTCTCGCGCTGTCTGGGCGGACATGCCGCTGATGGTGGCGGAGATCAGCTTGTTCACTGCGCCGCCCATGCCGTTCATGGCAGCGTAGAGCCTGTCCTCGGTAACCTGGTCGAAGGGAATCTTTCCGTGGGCCGGGGGACGCTCATAGCGCAGACCCGGCAGTACCTCGCGCACGGAGGAGATGGCTTCGCTGACGCGGCGGGCGCTGTCGATGATGCGGCCGTCGGCGCCGGTGAAGATCAGGTTGGAGTGCTTGCCCATGAACTCACATACGATGGTCTTGGTGGCGCGGTCACCCAATTCGTCCAGGTGCTCGATTTCAACCTCCAGGATGCGGTCGGCCTCGGCCTGGCGAATCTCGAAGATGCGTCCGCCGATCAGGTGCTTGCGCATCAGCATGCACAGGTTGAAGGGCTCCAGCGGGCTGTTCTTCTTGACGGTGGTCAGGTGCGCACGCGCGCAGCCTGCGCTGGCGGAGAGCAGCAGCATATGGTTTGCCCCCTGGTTGCGCACGGTGAAGATCAGTTCATCGCGCTCCGGCTGGATGATGCGGTCGATGCGGCCGCCGGCGAGGGTGTTGTTCAGTTCCCGGGCGATCAGGCCCAGGGTGAGTCCGTCCAAAGGCATGGGTGTTCCTCCGATTGAAAATATGTACCATTATAACCCAACGCCGGGAATTGCGCAACCGCATAGGATGTGTTAAAATGAAAGGCGGAAATAAATGGCATACCCACCCGCTGCGAAGAATATCCTGAACCGTGAATGCAAGGATTTCGCAAGGAGGGTTCCGGATGAAAATCACCTCGAGCCAGAAGAATCTGTACCTGTTGTCGATTGCGCTGCTGGTCATCGCCGTGGCGCTGGCCTGTGCCTGGACATTCTGGGGGCAGGAGGAAACCGCCCCGGGCGCCGTGGTCACGCCTTCTCCGGTGCCCCAAATCACCCCGGAGGCCACCGTGGAGGTCGCCGCCAATGCCGAAGCCGTGAAGCCGGATGTGCCCACCGTGTCCACCGTGGTCTACTACCAGGATAACTATGGTTACCTTGTGCCGGTGATGTGCAACATGGCCTACCAGGACGGCATCGCGAAGGCCACCCTCAACATGATGGTCAAATCCCCGGAAAACGATATGAACGCCGCCCGGCTGGGCCTGCGGACCGTGATTCCGGAGAACACCACCTTCGACCTGGATATTTCCGACGGCCTCGCCCGCATCGACCTGAGCAAGGAGGTCCTCGACATGG
>JAGBAU010000275.1 GCA_017938785.1 Clostridia bacterium | reverse complement strand
GCATCGTAGATGAAAACGGCGTTATCCTGCACAAGGACAGCTGTCCCACCAACAAGGACCGCGGCCACGAGGCCGTGATTCACGATATGGCCCAGCTTTCCCTGCGCGTTCTGAAGGAAAGCGGACATACCCTGGATGAAATTCATTCCATCGGCATCGGCATTCCCGGCATTCAGGACCCCGCAACCGGCCGCATTCCCTTCTGCACCAACCTGGGCTGGCATGATGTTCCCCTGGTGGAGCTCTTCCAGCAGGAGATCGATAAGCCTGTGTTCGTCAACAACGATGCAACCGTCGCAGGCCTGGCAGAATCCGTAGCCGGTGTGAGCAAGGGCACCAAGAATTCCGTATTCGTCACCCTGGGCACCGGCACCGGCGGCGGCGTAGTGCTGGACGGCAAGGTCTACATGGGCCCCCACGGCATCGCCACCGAAATCGGCCATATGGTCACCGTGGTGGGCGGCGAGATGTGCACCTGCGGCCACCGCGGCTGCTGGGAGCGCTATTCCAGCGCCAGCGCCATCATCCGCGAAGGACGCAAGTTCGCCGAAGCCAACCCCGAAAGCCCCCTGGCCAAGGCCGTTGACAATGATCTTTCCAAAATCGAGGCCCGCACGGTCATCGATCTCGCCAAGGAAGGCGATCCGGACTGCGTGAAGCTCTTCGATGAATATGTATACCACCTGGCCGTGGGCCTTGCGAACCTGATCAACCTCTACGATCCCGAGGTCATCGCCCTGGGCGGCGGCGTATCCAAGGCAGGCGATTTCCTGCTCAACAAGGTGCGCGCACTGATGCCGGAGCTGGTCTTCTTCCGCACCATGCCCTACGCCCGCATTGAACTGGCCCGCCTGGGCAACGACGCCGGCATCATCGGCGCCGCCATGCTGGGCAGACAGGAGGCATAATCCCAATGCGTGCATACGAGCGCTTCATGCGCTATATTCAGTTTGACACCGCATCCGACGACATGAGCCCCACCTGCCCCAGCACCGCCAAGCAGCTGGTCCTGGGCAGGACGCTGGTGGACGAGATGCTGGAAATGGGCATCCATGACGCCCGCATCGATGAAAACGGCTACGTCTACGGTTCCATCCCGGCCACAGCTGAAGGCTATCCCGCCATCGGCCTGATCGCCCACATGGACACCGTGGACGATGTGCCCGCCTCCCCCATGAACGCCCGCATCGTGGAAAACTACGACGGCGGCGACGTGCTCCTGGCGGGCGGCGACGTGCTCTCCCCCAAGGATTATCCCGAGCTCAAACTCCGCACTGGCAAGGATTTGATCGTCACCGACGGCAAGACCCTGCTGGGTGCGGACGACAAGGCCGGCATCGCCGAAATCCTGACCGCCTGCGAAAAGCTGCTGGAGAGCAATGTGCCCCACGGCAAGATCTGCATCGGCATCACCCCCGACGAGGAAATCGGCCGCGGCGCAGACCGCTTCGATATCCCCGGCTTCGGCGCAGACTTCGCCTACACCGTGGACGGCGACGAGCTGGGCGGCATCGAATATGAAAACTTCAACGCAGCCGCAGCCCGCGTGCTCTTCCACGGCAAGAGCGTGCATCCCGGCAGCGCCAAGAACAAGATGGTGAACGCCGCCCTTCTGGCGGTGGAATTCGTGAACATGCTGCCTCCCGTGGAGCGTCCCGAGCACACCGAGGGCTACGAAGGCTTCTACCACCTGTGCGAAATCAAGGGCGATGTGGAGCAGGCTAAGGCGGATTACATCCTGCGCGACCACAACAAGGCCCGCTTCGAGGAGAAGAAGGCCACCATCTTTCGCATCGCATCCTACATGAACGAAAAGTACGGCGCGGGCACAGTGGAGCCCATCGTGAAGGATTCCTACTACAACATGCGCGAGCTGGTGGAGCCCCACATGCACATCATCCGCCGCGCCGAAAAGGCCTACCGCGCCGTGGGCGTGGAGCCCTTTGCCAAGCCCATCCGCGGCGGCACCGACGGCTGCAAGCTCTCCTACGAGGGTCTGCCCTGCCCGAACCTGGCCACTGGCGGCATGAACTACCACGGCCGCTTCGAGTGCATCGCCGTGCAGGATATGGACAAGATGGCCAAGATGCTCTTCGCACTGGTCACCCTGCCCAGGGAGGATTGATTCATGCGCTTCACCAAGATGCACGGCATCGGCAATGATTTCATCATCATCGACGCCATCCACAACGAAATCGCGGATCCCTCCGCCCTGGCAAAGCGCGTCTGCAAGCGCCGCTTCGGCGTGGGCGCGGACGGTCTGATTTTGATCTGCGAAAGCGATAAAGCAGATGTGCGGATGCGCATCTTCAACTCCGACGGAAGCGAACCGGAGATGTGCGGCAACGGCATTCGCTGTGCCGCGAAATACGTCTATGACAAGGGCATCTGCCCCAAAATGGACATGACCATCGACACCCTCGCCGGTGTGCTGGGCATTCATCTTGAGCAGGAAGGCGAAACCACCCTAGCCACCGTGAACATGGGCCAGCCGGAGTTCAATCCGGAAAAGATTCCCGTGGCAGCCGGTTCCAACCGCGTGAAGGTACAGCTGGGCGGCAGGGAAGTGGAATTCTTCTGCGTGTCCATGGGCAATCCCCACGCCGTCACCTTCGACATCTTCCCCGATGATGAGGATTTCCGCCGCTTCGGCAGCATGATGGAATGCCATCCCCTGTTCCCGGCGAAGGCAAACATCGAATTCTGCCGGGTAGATGATCGCGAAAACATCACCGTCAAGGTGTGGGAACGGGGCGACGGCCCTACCCTGGCCTGCGGCACCGGCAGCTGCGCGGTGCTGGCTGCGGCGGTGAGCCTGGGACTTGCAAAGCGCAGCGCCAGCATTCACCTCCCCGGCGGCACGCTGCGGGACGTCTGGCTCTCTGACAACCACATCACCATGACCGGCCCCGCCGAAACCGCCTTCGAAGGCGAAATCGAATAAGTTCAAACCACAGGAGCAATCCTGTGGTTTTCTTTCGGCCAAAAGTTCATATTCAGTTCATGCTGAGTTTTTATTGAGTTATTTTTTATCCCCTATAATCATAGCTGTAAACGGAAAACCCCTTCCGCCGAAAGGCGTTCTTATATATAAAAAATACCCCTCCTAACCCCCTCTTTCAGGCCCTTCCCCTATGGGAAGGGCCTATCCCTTTTTCCTTGACAGTGCCTGCCCCGGGCAGTAAAATGATAAAAACTGAATCTCTTTCTAATCCTGTTCTAATCTAACTTCGGTTTGCTTTAATCCCCGGGATGTAAGATAGCATTATCAACCGGAGATCAAACCAAAGGAGAATGAAAACTATGACGAATCTTGAAATGGTCGAAACCCTGCGCGAAAAGGCAAACGTGAGCTACGAAGAAGCCAAAACTGCCCTGGAGGCCTCCAACTGGGACCTGCTGGACGCCATCCTGCTGCTGGAGAGCGAGGGCAAAATCGCCCCGGAAACCAGCACCTATTCCACCCGCACAGAAGAGCTGCCGCCTGAGGAGGAACCCAAAAAGCACAAGGGCTTTCACGAGGGCATGAAGTGGCTGGCCCGAAGCTTTGGTAAGCTGCTGCGCATCGGCAACACCAACTTCCTGATGGTCACCCGAAACGACAAGGAGCTGTTCAGCCTGCCGGTGACGGTGTTCGCCATCCTGGTTCTGTGCAGCGTATGGACCATCCTGTTCGCCATGCTGTTCAGCCTCTTCTTCGGCGTGCGCTACGCCTTCCGCGGCCCGGACCTGGGCAAGGACAGCATCAACAGCGTGATGAGCAAGGCCGGCGATATGGCCGAAAACGTGAAAGAAGAATTCCAGAAGCAGGAAACCAAATAACATTCCCGGCGCGCAGCATCCCCTGCGCGCCTGAATCCATTTCCGGAGGACAACATGGCAGACCGCATCCTGATCGTAGAAGATGAAGAAAAGCTGGCCCGTTTCGTGGAGCTGGAGCTCATGCACGAGGGCTATGAGGTAGACAAGGCCCTGGACGGCCGCATGGGGCTCACCATGGCGGAGGACAACGGCTATGCCCTCCTGCTGCTGGACGTGATGCTGCCGGGTATGAGCGGCCTGGAGCTTCTGCGCCGACTGCGCCGAACGAAAGATACGCCGGTCATCATGGTCACCGCCCGTGACCAGGTGATGGATAAGGTCACGGGCCTGGACATGGGCGCGGACGATTACATCACCAAGCCCTTCGAAATCGAGGAGCTGCTGGCCCGCATCCGCGTGTGCCTGCGCAAGCGCGCCCCCGCAAAGGAAGCGGTGAAGGTGCTCTCTTCCGGCTCCCTCGTTCTCGATCCCGCCCGTCACGAGCTGCGCTTCGGCGATACCCCCATCACCCTCACCCAGCGTGAATTTGCCCTTCTGCAGGTGCTGATGGAGAACCGCTCCATCGTGCTCAGCCGCGAGGTGCTGCTGGAGAAGGTCTGGGGCTACGAATACGCCGGCGAGACCAACGTGGTGGACGTATACATCCGCTACCTGCGCTCCAAGATCGACGACGCCTTCGGCGTGAAGCATATCCACACCGTGCGCGGCGTGGGCTATGTGTTCCGCGACGCATAAGGAGACCGCCATGAACGAAACCGTACGCGTCACCTCCACCGCCCGGAAGATCAGCCGGTCCTGGTGGTGGAGGCTGTTTTCCATCTTCTTCTGGCTGAACATCGCACTGCTGGCAATCTCTCTGATGGGCTTCTGCTTCGCCCATGAACATACCGTATTGGGCAGCGACTGGATACCCGGCCTGGAGCGCGGCATTTCCGGAGAATTCTCCAGAGGTGTTCACGCACTACACACCCTTCAAAAATTCTTCGAAAGCGTCCGCCTTGCAGAATATCATTTCTCCCTTCCCGGCGGACAGCTGCACAGTGTAAGCCTCACCGGCTTCTACGATTACGTCAAGTCCGTGGGCATATTCCTGCTCATCTTTGAAGCCATCGTACTGCTGGGGCAGCTCGTCTGGGGCCCCCGGCGCGCGCGCAGGCTGCTGCGACCGCTGGACAAGCTGGCCCGCGCCGCCCGCGAGCTGAGCCGTGAGCCCCGTCCCGCCCCGCCTGTGCCGGACGATGGAAAGCTGCACGACCTGCAGGATGCCATCGGCCGCATCAGCCCCGACCAGCCCGGCCAGAAGCTGCGCATGGGCGACGAGGATTTGCAGGGCCTGGAGGGCGCTATCAACGACCTGCTGGAGCGCATGCACCGCTCCTACCAGCAGCAGGCGCGCTTCGTATCCGATGCATCCCACGAGCTGCGCACTCCCATCGCCGTGATCCAGGGCTATGCGGGCATGCTGGACCGCTGGGGCAAGCAGGATGAAAAGATTCTGGACGAATCCATCGCCGCCATCAAAAGCGAAGCCAACTACATGAACCACCTGGTGGAGCAGCTGCTCTTCCTGGCCCGGGGCGATACCGGCCGCAACCAGCTGAACTTTGAAACCATCCAGCTGGATGAACTGATGAAGGAAACCTTCGAGGACTGTATGCTCATCGACAAGGCCCACGACTGGCGCATCGATGTGCAGCCCGGGGTCTGCTGCACGGGCGACCACGACGCGCTGAAGCAGTGCGCCCGCATCCTGGCGGACAACGCCATGAAGTACACCCCCGAGAAGGGCATGATCCGCCTGCGTGCCTACAACTCCCCGGAGGGCGAACCCCGCATCGAGGTGCAGGACAGCGGCATCGGCGTATCCGGTGAGGACGCATCCCGTATCTTCGACCGCTTCTACCGCTCGGACCCCGCCCGCAACCGCCAGAGCGGCGGCACGGGCCTGGGCCTGTCCATCGCCCACTGGATTGTGGACCGCCACGGCGGCCATATCGACCTGATCTCCCGCCCGGGCATCGGCACCCGCATGACCGTGTGCCTGCCCAGACCCGAAAAACAAGCATAAACAAAAAACGGCCGCCCGTCGCAAGGTTTCATTGACGGGCGGCCCGGTTTATATTAAAATGGATTCATTGCAAGCCGAAAGAGGAGATTTCAAGTGAAAAAGACCTTCATCACCAAGATGCCGGACCACGCAGGCGCATTCAAGGAGGCCAGCCGCATCATCTCTGCGGCAGGCGCGAATATCGCCCGTGTGAGCTACAACAAGGCAGTGGATATGCACACCCTGTTCCTGGACGTTTCCGGCACGAAGAAGCAGCTGGACGAAATCAGCCAGGGCCTCACGGAGCTGGGCTACATCCAGAACATCGACAACCCTGCCCAGGTGCTGCTGCTGGAATTCCTTTTGAAGGACGTGCCCGGTACGGTACTGCCCGTGCTGGAGCTGATCGACAGCTACCACTTCAACATCTCCTACATCAGCTCCCATGAAAACGACACCGGCTTCCAGAACTTCAAGATGGGCCTGTTCGTTGAGGACCCCGCCGCCACCCGGGATTTCCTGGAGAAGGCCTCCGCCCTGTGCGAAATCCGCATCATCGACTACGATGAGAGCGAGCGCGTGCTGGACAACACGGTGTTCTACATGAGCTTTGCCAACCGCATGACCCAGAAGCTTCAGCTGCCCCGCCGCAAGGCCAACGAGCTGATGACCCAGTCCAACCGCATCATGCAGATGCTGGATGAGCGCAACGAGCCACCCTACAAAACCTTCGATTATATCAGCCGCTGGGCGGACATGCTGGCCCACCACAAGGGACTGAACTTCAAGCCCCGGATCAGCCGCATCCAGCTCTCTGATTGCGAAATGATCTGCATCCAGCCCCCCTGCGGCAGCAACACCTGCATCTTCCACAAGGACGGCGAATTGCTGTTCATCGACAGCGGCTTCGCCATCTACGCGCCGGAGATGGTGGCCCTGCTGCGCCGGCTGTTCCCGGGCTTTGATGAGATGCCCCGGCGCATGATCATCACCCATCCGGACATGGACCATTGCGGCCTGCTCTCCATGTTCGATGAAATCCACGTATCCTACACCGCCCACCTGCACTTCGAGATGGAGGTAAACGGCGAGCCCAACTACCGCGAGCAGAACCCCGCCCATGCGCCCTACTGCGCCATCAGCCGCATCCTGAGCCGCTACATTCCGCCGGAGATGACCCACCTGTACATCGTGGACCAGGTGGAGCCGGACCCCGACGACCCGCTGGGCTACATCGGCTCCCTCAGCTGGCAGGGCAAGAAGTTCGACTTCTACCGGGGCAACGGCGGCCATGTGGACGGCGAGGTTGCCATCGTGTGTGAGGCGGACAACATCGTATTCACCGGCGATATCACCGTGAACATCAAGGGCTTCTCCCCGGAGCAGGCTGCCTTCAACCGGCTGGCGCCCTACCTGATGACCAGCGTGAACATGGATTCCACCCGGGCAACCGTGGAGCGCATGGCCCTGGAAAAGCGCTTCCCGCCGGAGAAGTACATCTACTGCTG
>JAGBAU010000274.1 GCA_017938785.1 Clostridia bacterium | reverse complement strand
CGGGGATTGCTCAGCATATCCGGCTTGCTCACGCGCAGCGTAAAGCCGCAGTATGTACCGGCCTTCATGCTGTCGCCAATGTGAACCAGCGAAAGCAGCTTCATCAGGCGTTCACCAGCGTCGGTGCGCTTGTCAAAGGTATTGTCCATCAGGGTAATGGAAAAGCCCTCCGCATCGGAAGGCTTGTGGTCGTTATAAAGCTGGATGTCAGCGTCCATATTTCGGATTCGGGTTTCAAGGCGGGCGATCTCGCCGGGAAGCTCCACGCCTACGCGCCGTTCCAGACGATAGCGTTCAGACTGCCAGTTGGATTTGAGCAGCTTCAGGCGGGAAACCTGAACATCCAAATCCATCTTTTCCCGGATGGCCGGGTTGCCTGCAGCCAGCGCCTTGACCTCCGCATAGGAAAGCGCCATTTCATCCAAGTCCTCTGCTCCGCGCGCAGGGCTCTTGCTGGTGCATACCTGGGCGATGAATTTCTGCTTATTTTCGACCAGCTGGTACGAATACGCGTCAAAGGTATCCTGCGTAATGTAGCGGATCACCTCGACCTCCGGATTGGTATTACCCTGACGGAGTATGCGTCCGTCGCGCTGCTGAAGATCGCTGGGCCTCCACGGACAATCCAGATGGTGCAAGGCTTTCAGCTTTGTCTGCGCATTGGTGCCTGCGCCCATCTTGGAAGTGGAGCCGATCAGGATGCGGACAGCGCCGCTGCGCACCTTGGCAAAGAGTTCATCCTTCTTTGCTTCGGTGTTCGCATCATGAATGAAGGCAATCTCTTCTCTCGGAACACCGCTGCGGATGAGCTTGCGCCTGAGATCATGGTATACGTCATCAAAGCTGCCGTCCGTGCTTTCAGCCTTGGGTGTGGACAGGTCGCAGAAGATCATCTGCGTCAGCCTTTGGGGTGTACCCTCCTTGTAGATGCGCATGACCTCGCCAACGCAGGTATTAACCTTGCTATTGGGATCATCGGGAAGCGTAGGATCAATCAGGCGGGCGTCCAGTGCAAGGAGTCTTCCATCGTTGGTGATTTTGAGCATGTTGTCCTTGCTGGGATCAATGCCGCCGCTTCGGACAACATCGGCTCTTTCGCCAAGCTCGGCAACCATACGCTTCTGATACTCGCTGGCCTCCGTTCGGATATTCTGGGTTTTTCCTCCTTTCAGCTCCGGGACCGGCAGGTGCAGCATATCAGGTGTCTGCACATCGGCCACCTGCTTGAACATGCTCATCAGCTCCGGCAAATTGAAGAACTTGGAGAAACGGGTTTTCATGCGATAGCCGGTTCCTTCGGGAGCCAGCTCAATCGCCGTGACCGTTTCACCGAAGTTTGCAGCCCAACTGTCAAAGTGGGAAAGCCCGTGCTTTTTCAGCGTGGACTGCTGCAAATAACGCTGCATGGTGTAAAGCTCGGTCATGCTGTTGGAAATGGGTGTGCCGGTGGCAAAGACGACGCCGCGATTGCCGGTGAGATCAGAAAGATAGCGGGTCTTCATGTACATATCCGAAGATTTCTTCGCTTCCATTGTATTGATACCGGCCACATTGCGCATCTTCGTCACGACGGCGAGGTTCTTAAAACCATGCGCCTCATCCACATAGAGCATATCCACGCCCAATTCCTCAAAGGTGATTACGTTGTCCTTGTCGGAATCATCGTTGAGCTTTTTGAGTCGTGCTTCAAGGGACTTCTTCGTGCGCTCCAGCTCCTTGATGGTGAACCTCTCTCCGTTGGAGTGCTTGATCTCCCGGATGCCTTCCATGATCTCGTCAATCTGATCTTCCAGCATGGCCATCTGGCGCTCTTTGGAAACAGGAATCTTTTCAAACTGGGAGTGTCCCATGATGATGGCGTCGTAATCGCCGGTGGCGATGCGCCCCATGAAGCGCTTGCGGTTCTTGGTTTCAAAGTCGCGCTTGGTGGCAACCAGTATCTTTGCGCCGGGATAGAAGCGCAGAAACTCCGCTGCGGTCTGCTCGGTCAGATGATTGGGCACGGCGAGCAGCGCCTTGTGCCCCAGGCCGATGCGAATCTTCTCCATGGCGCTGGCGATCATTACCGCCGTCTTGCCTGCGCCGACGCAGTGGGCAAGCAGCGTATTGCCGCCATACAGGATGCGGGCGACCGCGTTCTTCTGGTGTGGCCGGAGATTCAGTTCGGGATTCATGCCAACAAAACGCAGATGGGAGCCATCATATTCGCGGGGACGGATGCAGTTGTAGGTATCGTTGTACATCCTGCAAAGTCGTTCACGGCGATTCGGTTCTCTCCAGATCCAGTCCCTGAAAGCCTCCTTGATGGCTGTCTGCTTCTGCTGGGCGAGGATGGTTTCACGCTGGTTCAGCACGCGCTTTTCATTGCCATTCTCATCCTGAACGGTATCGAATACCCGCGTGTCGCGCAGGTTCAGGCTGTCCTCGATTATCTTGTAGGCATTGCGCCGGTCCGTACCGTACTGCGTATTCACAAGATCGTTCCTGCTGTCGCGGCTCTTGTTGGAAACATACCATGCACCGCTGGCAGCAGAGTATTCCACCTGAATGACCCGTCGAAGGTAGTAGGGCGTGTGCAGCAGATCGTGAACAAAATCGGAAATATCACTCGCAGGAATCCATGTCGCACCAAGGCGCACATCAATCTCATGAGGTTCCAGATCCTTGGGCTGAACTGCGCGGAGCGCATCCACATTGGGCTGGAACCTTTCGCCCAGAAATTCTACGGCAGCTTCCGCAGCCTTCAGCTTCTGGCGTACATCGCCGGAGAGGTATTCGTCTGCGGTCTGCCATTTTTCATAGGCAGCAGGATTGCCGTAAGGATCTTGGAAGATCAGGCCATTCAGATCGGAGATCAGCTTATCCTTGTCCATGCCGGTAAGCTCGGACATGAAATCAAGGTCAACCGATGCGCGCTCAGCCATGCTCACCGCCAGCGCTTCAGATGCGGAATCCACATGATCAACGGGCTTGTTCTGGGCAATGGTGCGCTTGGTGAACATGTCGGCAAGGCGTTCCAGCTTGTGTTCCTCGTCCAGAATTTCCAGCGAGGTCAGCAGATAGTAGCCGTCATCCTCCCGGAACACCTGCGCATTGCGCCGGTCCGAAAGCAGTCCGAACTGACTGGAAAAGGCTTCGTAGCGTTCCTTCAGTTCAAGCTGCAAATTGCCGACAGCAGCATCGGACGCGCCTTCCAGCTGTGCCTGAATCAGCTCCCGCGTGAGGTCGCGCAGGCCGATCATGCCGCGTATGCGCTTGTCATCCGCTGCGCTCAGCTCCTGCTTTTCCATGAAGCTGTCGCGCCGATAGTACACGGAACCATCCTGAATCGCATAGGAGAAGTTGGGAACCTCCGGATTCGCTGGAATCAGCTTGCCATCTGCTGCCGGTGCGTCAACGACCATTTCTTCGTATCTTCCATGAATGTTCCGGATGGCTGCGGCCAGCTGCTCGGAGAGAACCGCACCTTCAATGGGACGGCAGGTGGTTTCCTGCTCATTGCCATACATGCTGCGGTCAAAGGCCATGGTGCCCAGTACCATTTCGGGATGATCGAGGAAATACTGGTTGACGGGTACGCCATCTTCTGTCTTGCCTACATCCACCCATTCAGGTACGACGTCCATCTGCCGTTCACGCTTCTGCAAAAACAGAATATCGGATGTGACTGCTGTACCAGCATTGGCGAGGAAGGCGTTGTTGGGGAGTCGGATCGCACCCAGCAGTTCCGCCCGCTGCGCAATGTAGCGGCGCACGGAGGAATCCAGCTTGTCCATGGTGCCTTTGCTGGTGACGAAAGCAATGACGCCGCCCGGACGAACCTTGTCCAGCGTCTTGGCAAAGAAATAGTCATGGATGCGGAAATGGTGTTTATCGTAGCGGGTATCTGCAAGGGAGTACGCGCCGAAGGGAACGTTGCCTACAGCTGCGTCAAAGTAGCTGTCCGGGAAAGAAGAATGCTCAAAGCCCTGTACGGCGATTCTGGCATCGGGGTACAGCTTGCGGGCAATGCGTCCGGTCACGCTGTCCAGCTCTACGCCGTACAGCTTGCTGCCAGACATGCTTTCGGGAAGCATACCGAAGAAATTGCCGATCCCGCAGGCGGGTTCAAGCACATTGCCTTCTCTGAAGCCCATGTTTTCCAACGCCTGATAGATGGATCGGATGACCACCGGCGAAGTGTAATGGGCGTTCAGGGTAGAAGCTTTGGCAGATGCAAACTCGCTTTCCGTCAGAAGGGATTTGAGCTTTTCATGCCTTTCCTTCCAGTCGGTATTGGCTTCGTCGAATATCTGTGGGATACCGCCCCAGCCTACATACT
>JAGBAU010000028.1 GCA_017938785.1 Clostridia bacterium | reverse complement strand
GCTATCGCCGGCGAACTGCCGGATTGCGGCATCATGAATGAGAACGGCGTTCTGGCCTTCGCCAATGCCGGTCTGCTTGCCGATGTATCTGCCATGTACGAGGGCAAGGATTCCCAGCCCCTGGATGCAGTCACCTTCAAAAACCAGGGCGTGACCCCGGTTGCATACTCCGGCTGCACCGAAATGCTGATGCTCTACTACAACAAGGACATGTTTGACGCTGCAGGCCTCGCCTATCCGCCGGCCAAGGTTGAAGATGCATGGACCTGGGAAGAGTTCATCGACGTTGCAAAGAAGCTGACCATCGACGCCAACGGCAAGAAGCCTGGCGAGGAAGGCTTTGACAAGGACAACATTGTTCAGTACGGCTGCGTGGTAGACAACTGGACCTGGCAGCTGGAGGTTTGGGCACATTCCAACGGCGGCCGCTGGTTCTCCGAGGACGGCACCGAGTGCCTGATCAACAGCCCCGAAGCCATCGAAGCCATCCAGAAGGTTGCAGACCTGACCTTGGTTGAAAATGTACAGCCCCTGTACCTGGGCCTGGCCGATGAAGGCATCATCCGCTCCGTTGCCAGCGGCACCGTTGCAATGGCAACCGGCGGCGCATGGAACATGGGCACCTGCATGTCCTCCTCCGGCATCAACTTCGGCATCGGCGTTCTGCCCTACATGAAGGAAAAGGTCACCATCACCACCGCAGGTCCGCAGGTTGTATTCAGCCAGTCCAAGCACCTGAAGGAAGCTATGGATTTCATCGCATGGTATACTCAGGAAGAAAACAGCTGGAACCTGATCGAAACCGGCATCTGGATGCCCCTGCTGGAGAAGTACTATCAGGAAGGCGAAGCCATGGATAAGTGGCTCAAGGACGAAGATTTCCCCATCAAGGACTACGAGATGGCCAAGTCCGTACTGGTGGATTACACCAACGCAGTCGCCAAGCCCACCTGCTGGTACTACACGCCCAATACCAGCGATTTCATCGATCTGCTCCGCTCCGTTCTGGGCCCGGTATGGACCGGCGAACAGACTGCAGAACAGGTCATCACCGAGAACTTTGAAGCCCTCAGCGAAACGATTGCTGATTTCTAATTCCCTGGTATAATCGGAGAAGCGGTTGTTTCAACCGCTTCTCCATGTTTTAATTTCCATCAAAGGGGGCTTGCAGATGCCCAAAAAGAAAGAAAAGAAAAATGTCATCAGCCGGGCGGAATCCAGGGCGGCCTACACCTTCCTGTTTCCATCGCTGATTGGCCTTTCGCTGGTGACCTACATACCGCTGATCGCCGTCTTCGTGCTCAGCTTCTTCAAGTGGAACGGACTGAGCAATCCGGAATTCAACGGCGTAGCCAATTATGTGCGCCTGTTTACCAAGGATCCCTATCTGTTTGATTCCATCAAGGCGACCATCTATTTCGCCATCATTGCCGTGATCGGCAGTGTGATCTGGTCGCTGATTGTGGCGATCCTTCTCAATCGGAAAGTTCCCGCCCGCGGCTTCTTCCGCGCGGTGTTCTATTTGCCCTATGTGCTGCCTGCCATGGCTGTGTATCTCGGCTGGGGCTGGCTGTACGATTATAACCATGGCCTGTTCAATTACATCATTACCTCCCTGGGTGGAGAGCGCATCATGTTCCTGGAAAACCCGGCGGTGGTTGTGCCCTCGCTGGCGCTGATCACCATATGGCTCTCCGGCAACCTGATCGTCATCTTCCTGGCCGGACTGCAAAACGTGCCCCGGATTTACTACGAGGCGGCAGAAATCGACGGCGCAAATGCCTGGCAGCGCTTCTGGAACATCACCCTGCCCTGCATGACGCCCATCATCTTCTACAATATGCTCATGTCCCTGGTGTCCAGTCTGCAGGTGTTCGTGCCTTCCTTCTCACTCACCAGCGGCGGCCCGGGCAATTCCACCACCTTCCTGAGCTACCTGATCTACCGCTATGCCTTCACCGGCTCCGGCAAGCTGGGCTATGCCAGCGCCATCGCGGCGATCTTCTTCGTGCTCATCGGCTTGTTTACCACCATCCTGTTTGCCACCAGTAAGTTCTGGGTGTTCTACATGGGAGGTGACGACAAATGATGGCAGCAAATAAGAAAAATGCCTTTGTGCAGCGCAACCGCCGGGAAAAGAGCGGCAACATTGCGGCATTCATCGTTCTGATCGTGCTTATGCTGATTGTCATGTTCCCGATTTACTGGATCTTCCGTTCGTCGCTGATGACCAACGGCGAGCTCTACGCCTATCCGCCGGCATTCACGCCGCCGGAGTGGAGGTTTGAAAACTACGCGGCGACCATCGCCGAATTCCCCTTCTGGAAGTACCTGGGCAATACGCTCACCATCATCGTACCCTCGGTGTTTGGCGCGGTGATTACGGCGACCATGGGCGGCTACGCCTTTGCCCGCCTGCATTTCAGGGGCAAGAAGCTGCTGTTTGCCATGTGCGTGGGGTCCATGCTGCTGCCATCCATGGTGATGCTGATTCCCCAGTACGTT
>JAGBAU010000273.1 GCA_017938785.1 Clostridia bacterium | reverse complement strand
GCGCGGCATACGTCAAGGTCGGTACGGATGGAGATGTAGTTGGTGCTCATGTGGCTGCCGATCAAATCCTCATCGAAGGAATTGATCAGTGAAATCTGCTGCCGGGTTTCCGGGCAGAGCAACTCCAGAAGAGTGTTTCTCTCCGCTTTTTCCATCTGCCGCAGGATGTTTGCGGCGGTGGAGGCGGTGATGTGGGAAAGCAGAAGCGCCTGCCTGCCCATGCTGAGTTCGGAAATATACTGCCCGGCATGTTCACAGTATTCCAATATTCCCGCCAGGTCCCGGGGCTCAAGAATGTTATAAAGGCGCATCCGTTCTTCATTTGTCAAAAGACTGAGCGCTGAAGCAATATGATTTTCATGGTGCGCAAGCAGCCTCTTGCGCATCACAGCAGGGGTCAGTCCGCTGCGCATGATGGCGATGATATCCGCCTCGTAATCGGGATGCTGTGCGGGATTTACATTTGCGATGGTGTTGTTCAGAATCATTGTCCTTGCCTCCTTTGCACATCGTTTTGCAAAGGCGGAGAGGTGCGCCACCGGGCCAAAAGGGCATAGAAATGCCATTGCCGCCCCGGTGGGCCTGCCCTACATCCGCCTTGAAAGATGTAGTGCAGCGTCTAAAACGGACAATGGCGCTTCAATATTGCACAGGAAAACGGTCAGGCCACGGACGCAGCGCAGCTGACTGTCTTCAGGTCAATACGGAAACGCGTGCCGTTTTTTCGACTACAACTACTACTGTCCATGGTCTCACCTCACATTTTGATTATTCGCCTGATCGGCACAATTACACTATAGCACATCATTTTTCCGGATGCAAGCTTGACACAAAAAAGCTCCCGTTTTGAACGGGAGCCGTGGGGCTTGATCATCCGAAAAGCTGGCCCGGAAGTTTCAGTTTTTCCTTGGGCGGGAAGGTTTTGTCGAAGGCCTCTGCTTCGGCCTCATCCACCAAATAACCCTCGGGCGGCGCGTATTCGCCGGTGACGCCGTCCAGGTAGCCGGGAATCAGTTCCCTGCACAGGAAGAAGGAGGCGTCCTCGCCCTCAGCCAATCCGTGGTAGCGGATTCCGAAATCGCCGGCATAGCTGAAGCCGCTTCTGCCGTAGAAGCCGATGTTGCCCTCGAAGCACAGCGCGCCGCAGCCGAGCTCCGCTGCACGGGCAACGGTGTAATCCAGCAGGATCCTGCCATAGCCCTGCCGCTTGAATTCGGGTGCGATGCAGATGGGGCCCATGGTCATGATGGGAATCTCCCGACCGTCGTCCGCCCTGATATTCGCCCGCATGAACATGTTCTGGCCGATGATTCTGCCGTCTTTTTCCATCACAAAATTGAGCTCTGGTACAAAAGCCGGGTCGTTGCGCAGCTGGTTGAGCACATAATGCTCCAAGCAGCCGGGCCGATAGACGTTCCAGAACGCTTCGCGGACGAGGTTTTCAACCTCGCGATATTCCTCTTTTCTTTCCCTGCGGATGATGTAGTCATTTTTATTCATTGTTTTTCCTCCTGATGATTGTTGACTGCAATGCTGGGAGGTTTGTGTGAGACTGTATTTACGCAAACCTCCCGGTCAGCCTACAATCTCCATTGATTTGATTGTCTTTTTCAAAAAGCAATCTCCTTTAAATAGATTCAAGTTCATTATACCAGAGCATGCACCGGTTTACAAGATATGCCGCAGCAATATTGATTGCTGCGGCACGCATGTTTATTTAGATTTCCACTTCGCCCTCGAAGACCAGCTCAGCGCTGCCGTGGAGGGTGACGCCCTCGTCGCTGCAGTGCACGGAGAGCACGCCGCCCTGTACCTGAACGTTGATATCGGTGTTCTTCTTGCACAGGCCGTTTTCCACGGCTGCAACCACGGCGGCGCAAGCGCCGGTGCCGCAAGCCATGGTTTCTCCGCTGCCGCGTTCCCAGCAGCGCATGCGCAGGGTGGTGGGATTGACCACGCGCACGAATTCCGTATTCACACGCTCGGGGAAGATTTCGGCGTTCTCGAACTGCGGGCCGATGGCGTAGAGCTCCAGGCTCTCCACATTGTCTGTAAATACCACGCAGTGGGGGTTGCCCATGGATACGCAGTTGATTTCGTATTCCTCGCCGCCGATGCTTGCCTTCCGGGCGATGATGTGCTCGCCGTCCAGCATGCAGGGAACCAGCTCTGCGCGCAGCTCGGGCATACCCATATCCACGGATACGCTGCTCACCTTGCCGTTGCGGGTGTACAGGCGCAGGTGGTGGATGCCGCTGGCGGTTTCGATGTCCAGCTCATCCTTCACGGCGATGCCGTTGTCGTAGAGGTACTTGGCTACGCAGCGGATGCAGTTGCCGGCCATGCGGCCCTCGGAGCCGTCACGGTTGTAGATGCGCATCTTTGCATCGGCGTCCTCGGAATTCTCGATCAGGGCGATGCCGTCTGCACCCACGCCGTAATGCGCACGGCACAATTCCACGCACAGGGATTCGGGGTAGGCGATGGCGCCGTCCCGGTTGTCCACGATGATGTAATCGTTGCCGGTGGTCTGCATCTTGGCAAACTTCAATTTCTGGTGGCCGTCCCGCATGTGGTTGATGTCCACCAGCTCGGTGTTGAGCTGGTTGTAGCGGCTGGCGATGATGTCCGCCAGGGCATTGGCCGTATCCAGGGAGGTCAGGCATGCGATGCCCAGCTGAAGCGCCATGCGGTGCAGGGCGATGTAATCGTCCAGGGTGGAGTCCAGCAGCGCGCCGGTGTAGATGATGTAGTTCACCCTGCCGCTCTCCAACAGCTCGCGGGTGGCTGCGGCGTTGGAGATATCCTCCACGGCCGTCACCGGGATGCCCAGGGTGGAGATGGCCGCCGCGGTGCCGCCGGTGGCGTACAGGCTGCAACCGAGGTCGAAGAACTTGCGGGCGATGCCCAGGATTTCATAGTAATCGTATTCATCCACGCTCAGCAGCACGCCTGCGGCCTGTCCGGCGGCGGGGATGCGGAAGTTGGCGCTGATCAGGCCCTTGAACAGGGCTTCCGCCACATCCTTGCCGATGCCCAGCACTTCGCCGGTGGATTTCATTTCGGGGCTCAGGTAGCTGTTGGCGTCGGTGAGCTTCTCGAAGGAAAATACCGGCACCTTCACGCAGCAGTAGGGCGGGGTCTTGTACAGGCCCGTGCCGTAGCCGAGATCCCGCAGGTTTTCGCCGATCATGACCCGGCTGGCGAGGTCTACCATGGGCACGCCCGTCACCTTGCTGATGTAGGGGATGGTGCGGGATGCGCGGGGGTTGACCTCGATCACGTACAGCTCGCCGTGATGGATCAGGTACTGGATGTTCACCAGGCCCTTGGTGCCCAGCGCCAGCGCAAGCTGGGTGGAGTTCTTGACGATCTTGTCCAGCATGCGGTCGTTGATGTTGTAGGGGGGATAGACGGCGATGGAGTCGCCGGAGTGTACGCCCGCGCGCTCCACGTGCTGCATGACGCCGGGGATGAGCACATCCTCGCCGTCGGAGATCACGTCTACCTCCAGCTCCATGCCCGCCATGTACTTATCCACCAGCACCGGATTGTCGATGCCGCCGGACAGGATGCGGTTCATGTAGCGGATGACGTCCTCGCTGCGGTGGGCGATGGTCATGTTCTGGCCGCCGATGACGTAGCTGGGGCGCAGAAGCACGGGATAGCCCAGCCTGTCGGCCGCTTCCAGCGCTTCCTCCAGGGTACGCACGCCTGCACCCTTGGGACGGCGGATGTTGAACTGCTCCAGCAGCGCGTCAAAGCGCTCGCGGTCCTCGGCGATGTCGATGCCCTCTGCACTGGTGCCGAGGATTTTGACGCCTGCCTTGTCCAGGGCCTGGGTGAGCTTGATGGCGGTCTGGCCGCCGAAGGCGACGACGACGCCTACGGGCTTCTCCACATCGAGGATGCGCATCACGTCCTCCTCGGTGAGGGGCTCGAAGTACAGGCGGTCGGCGGTATCGTAGTCGGTGGAGACGGTTTCAGGGTTGTTGTTGATGATGGCCACATCGTAGCCCAGCTTCTTGAGCGTCCATACGCAGTGCACGCTGGAGTAGTCAAACTCGATGCCCTGGCCGATGCGGATGGGGCCGGAGCCCAGCACCACGATGACCGGCTTGCCGCTGCGGGGGAAGATGCGGGATTCGCAAACGCTATCGAAGGTGGAGTAGAAGTAGGGGGTCTCGGCGGCAAATTCCGCGCCGCAGGTATCCACCATCTTGAAGGAGGAACGGCTTGCGGGAACTTCCTTTGCACCGGAGATGCGCATGAGCGCCGCATCCGGATAGCCCAGGCGTTTGCCTTCGAAATAGGCTTCCTCGGAAAGCCCGCCTGCGATGCCGGCTTCGTAGTCCGCCAGTTTCTTCATCTTGTTCAGGAACCAGCGGTCGATTCTGGTGATGGCGTTGATTTCATCCACGGAAACGCCGGCCTTCAGCGCCTCGAAGATGGTGAAGATGCGCTTGTCGTCCACGTTCTTCAGGCGCTCGCGCACGTCAATGCCGCTGTTGTCGGCGAGATTCAGGGTATCCAGCTTGATCTCCGCGCCGCGCACGGCCTTCATCAGGGCCATCTCGAAGCTGGGAGCGATGGACATGACCTCGCCCGTGGCCTTCATCTGGGTGCCCAGCTTGCGGCTGGCGCCTGCGAACTTGTCGAAGGGCCACTTGGGGAACTTCACCACGCAGTAGTCCACGGTGGGCTCGAAGCATGCGCAGGTCTTGCCGGTGATTTCATTTTTGATTTCGTCCAGGGTGT
>JAGBAU010000272.1 GCA_017938785.1 Clostridia bacterium | reverse complement strand
TTCCAGTAATCCGAAACGTTCTCGCCCAATTCACGGGCCAGCAGCATCAGTGCCAGGTGCTTACCCGCGCAGTTGTGGTAAATCTTGCGGGGCGGCATGTTCTTCCTCAGCAGCTCCTCCTTGCGGGCGGGGCGGTTGGGGTAGGTGGGAAGCATGCACATGTCTTCCTCTTTGAGGCCGGTCTTTGCGAGGATGGCTTCGCATACGCGAACGTGATCCTCATCGCCCCAGTGGGAACCGGAGAAGATGGCGGTTTCCTCTTCGGTGAGGCCGTACTTCCTGTGCAGGCCGCGCACCAGAACCGGCAGGGCCTGGATGGGCTTGGATGCACTGCGGTAGAAGCTGAGCCATTCGGGATCACCCACGCTGGCCACTACGCCGTGCTCATCCACCACGCAGGCAGTACCGTAGTGCAGGCACTCCAGCACGCCTTCGCGGTATTCCTCAAACAGAACTTCAGGCTTCATCAGATCTTCACCTCGAAGCAGGGCTTGTTTACGCCGACGAGGGTATCGTTGTCGTTGTGCACGGTGTAGGGATGGAAGATCTTGAAGCGCTCCTCGGTTTCCTTGCTCAGTGCGCCCAGGCCCTTGAGAACCTCAAGGATGACCAGCGGCCAGAGGTGCTCGGTGCCGTCGACGAACTTGAAGGATACGCCCAGTTTTTCCTTCTTCAGGGCGAAGCCGTATACGCTGTTTGCGCCGCCCTTGCCCACGAGGTTGGGATCGTGGTTGATCAGATTGCAGATGAAGTTGGTGCCGCGCATCATGTGCGGATACTTGTGGATGCGGGGAACGAAATCGATCACTGCCTGCTGCAGGGCTTCGTCCTGCACCTTCTCGGGGCAGACCAGGTTCTTGTAGGCGTTGGCGATGCAGCGGATCGGCACGGCAAATACGGGCACGCCGCAGCCGTCGATGCCCAGCTCAACCTGCTTGGTTTCGCTCATAACCTCGATGGTGCGCTGCACTTCCAGCTGGCCGATGGCGCCCATCTTCCAGTAGTCGGCGATATCGCCGCCCATGTCGCGCTGCAGCAGCATCAGGGCTGCGTGCTTGCCGGCGCAGTTGTGATAGAACTTGCGGGGGGCCAGGCCTTCGCGGATGCGCTCTTCATTTGCAGGCACATAGCCGGGAACGGCGGGCTTCATGCACAGGGTTTCTTCCTTCATATCGCACTTCTTGAAGATGGATTCAAGGGCTGCGATGTGGAACTTTTCGCCGGCATGGCTGCCTGCGAAGATGGTGCTTTCCTCTTCGGTCAGGCCGAATTTTTTGTCCAGGCCGCGGGCGATGACGGGCAGCGCCTGAATAGGTTTGGATGCGCTGCGGTAGAAAACGATGTCGTCAGGATCGCCGACGGAGTAGATTACGTTGGAATTTTCGTCAACAATCGTCAGATAACCAAAGTGGGTGAGATCCAGGGTATTTCCTCGATATTCCTTTACAAGCGGTGCAAAAGCCATGGTTACAGCCTCCCCAAATGTAATATCAACCAGTGCAAGGATAGCACAAAACATGCAAAAAATCAATCACCGGAAAAACATAATTGACGGATTTCATTGCATCCGCTATAATTGAGAATGTAGAAATTTGTACAGGAGGGTACCAAGCAAAATGAAGAAAGCCATCATTAAAGAGGCACTGCCCCTGTTTACCCGTGAAGAAAACGACGTGAAGCAGATTCCCATGGGCAAGGAAGACTATCTCTTCCGCATCGGCCTGCTGCGCGAAAAGATGAAGGAAGAAAAGATCGACGTCGCCCTGATCTTCGGCGACCGCGAGCATTTCTCCAACATCGAATATTTCAGCGGCTATGACTGCCGTTTCGAGGAAGGCATGCTGGTCATCCCCGCCGAGGGCACCCCCACCGTGCTGGTCGGCAACGAGGGCATGGGCTACTGCATGGCCATTCCCTATGAAATCAACCGTGTATTCTACCGCAACTTCAGCCTGCAGGGCCAGCCCCGCCGGGTCGAGGAAAAGCTGGATGAAATCCTGAAAGCAGCAGGCGTGAAGGCAGATTCCCGCGTGGGCGTGATCGGCTACAAGTACTTCTACACCGAGTATTGCCTGACCGATCCCAAGTATACCTTTGATATTCCCCACTACATCCTCGAGGTCATCCGCTCCATCGTTGGTTACGAGAATACCGTGAACTTCACCGAGTCCGTGACCGGCCTGAACGGCGGCATCCGCCTGCGCGTGCATACCGCAAAGGAAATCGCCGCCGCAGAAGCAGTTGGCTGCCGTTGCTCCAGCGTTCTGATGCGCATGCTGAAGAACCTGCGCCCCGGTATCACCGAATATGAAGTGGGCGCATCCTCCCATGTGGGCTTCCATCCGGTGTGCATGTTCTCCCTGACCAACTTCGGCGCCGAGCACGTGGCCATCGGCCTGCGCTCCCCCGACGATGTAACCACCCTGAAGCTGGGCGAAGTCTGCGGCACCTGCTACGGCATCCGAGGCAATCTGACCAGCCGCAACGGCGTGGCCGCCTACAATATGGAAACCGTGTCCGATGAACTGAAGGACAGCATCTTCTCCTTCTACGGCAAGTTCTTCGAGGCCATGTGCGCATGGTACGAGAAGGCCAAGGTCGGCGTGGACGGCAACACCCTGCACCATGCAGTGCACGACATCATCGGCGGTGAAGAGTACGGCGTTACCCTGAACGTGGGCCACTTCACCGGCATGGATGAGTGGACCAATGCCCTGTCCTTCGACGGCTCCAAGTACACCATGCCCGACGGCGCATATGTACAGGTGGACATCATCGCCTCCAGCTCCAGCCCCGTTCGCTCCGCCATCTGCGAGGACTGTGTGATCCTGGCCGGCGAAAAGCTGCGCAAGGAGCTGGCTGAGCAGTATCCCGAAACCTGGAAGCGCATTGAGGAGCGCCGTGAGGCCATGAAGTACCTGGGCATCGACCTGCATGAGGATGTTCTGCCCATGTCCAACCTGAACGGCGCCATGTTCCCCTACATGCTCAACACCAACCTGGTATATGCACTTGAGGAGGCATAAGAAAATGAGCGAAAAGAAACCTCTCCTGTTTGAAGTTTGCTGCGGCAGCGCAGAGGACGTCATCGAAGCGGCCAAGGGCGGCGCAGGACGCGTCGAGCTCAACAGCAACCTGTTCCACGGCGGCCTGACTCCCACCGTGGGCAGCCTGATTACCGCAAAGCGCCATGTGGATATTCCGATCATGTGCATGGTTCGTCCCCGCGAGGGCGGCTTCTGCTACACCGACGTGGAATTTGAAGTGATGCTGGACGATGCAAAGAAGCTGATCGAAAACGGCGCGGACGGCATCGTGTTCGGTTTCCTGCACGAGGACGGCACCGTGGATGTTGAGCGCTGCAGGAAGATGCTGGAAGTCATCGGCGACAAGGTGAGCGTGTTCCACCGCGCCATCGATGTGGTTCCGGACGTGTTTGCAGCCCTGGACGCCCTGATTGAGCTGGGCGTGAACCGCGTGCTGACCAGCGGTCAGATGCCCACCGTTCCCGAAGGTATCCCCACCATCAAGAAGATGATCGCCCATGCAGCCGGCCGCATCGAAATCCTGCCCGGCGCAGGCATCACCGCCAGCAACGCAGCCTGGTGCCGCGAACAGATGGGCGTGGATCAGATGCACGCTGCCATCCATCGCGTGGCTTATGATGTGAGCTGCCAGCACAACACCGCAATCTATTTCGGCGGCTGTATCTATCCGCCGGAGGATCGCTACAAGGTTGTGGACTTTGGCGGCGTTGCAGAATTCGTCAAGCAGGCAAACCAGTAAAGCTTATCCAATGGCCGCTCCGAACAGGGGCGGCTTTTTGCATTGCATATAAGAATAGCGAACCGCCGCGAAGCGGGGTTGCGCGGGCAGGAAACTCCTAAAAGGAGGTTCCGGTATTCTTAATTGGTTCGATTTTATGAAGGATGCATTTGGGACTGGCGCTTGGTTGACGCATGTGTTATAATGAATGCATTATACTGATGCTACGGAAAAGTTGAGGAATATACCTATGAAAAATGCCAAGAAGATCAAGGGAATCGGCGAACTGCTGCTGATCCTGGGTTCCGCAATGTATGTACTTGAACTGGTTGCCTCCGATGGCTGGACGCTGACCCTGCCCATCTGCTGCGTCTATGTGGTCGCCCTGGTACTCATGGGCATCGGCTGGTACGGCACGAAGGACGAACGCCGTGCGGCCAAGGAAGCCGCAAAGGCGGAAAAGGCAAAGAAGAAGGAGGCGGCCTGATATGCGCAAACTGAGTTTGATCCTGGCGATGCTGCTGGCGCTGTGCGGCTGCGCATTTGCTGAAACTGTGGAAGCTGTAATCGCTGCGGAGGATATCCAGGGCCTGTGGAACCTGGAGTACGCCGTGGCAGACGGCATTCAGGTGAGCACCAAGGCCTACGGCCTGATCGTTACCATGACTCTCAACGAGGATGGAAGCGCCCAGCTGGACTACGGCGACGGCAATCCCGTTGAAATGACCTGGCGCATCGAAGAGGACGCCGCCCTGCTCGCCGGTTATGTCGAGGAGGATGTGGAAATGGTCATCACTGAGGAGGGTTTCCTGGACATCGAGGACGAAGTGGGCAAGATGCGCTTCAGCCGCCCCGCTGAGGAAGCCGAAGCAGAATAAGCATTTCCGGACGCCTGAACCATTCGCACATCTGCGGAGCACATGTTCCGTGGATGTGCGAATGTTATTTTATGGTAAGACCTGCATCCGGAGAGATGCTTTTTGCGTCTAAGGTGCATAATGAGTTCAGGCAACTGATTGAAAATAAATCCGGAGGTCTTTGAATATGCCGAAAAAGAGAGGATGGGCGGGAGATGTGTTTCTGTGGATTGCCGCCGCTGCATGGGCTGCCATGCTGTTTTTCTTTTCAGGTCAGGATGGCGCTGAATCGAGCGCGCTGAGCCTGAAGGTGACGGAATATGTGATGCGGCTCTTCCCCTCCCTGCCCTTTGAGCTGGACCAGGTGCACATCTTTGTGCGCAAGGCGGCGCATTTCTGTATCTTTGCCCTGGAGGGTTTCCTGCTGGGCCTCGCCATGATGAAAACTCTGCCGGAGAAGTGGCTGGGCGGCACACTGGCGGTGATTTCCTGCGCTGTGGTGGCCGTGCTGAATGAATACCACCAGTCCTTCTCCCTCGACAGAAGCTGCGAGGTGCGGGATATGGTTATCGATTCCTGCGGCGCACTGCTGGGCGTGCTGGCCGGCGCATTGCTTTTATATCTGATCGGCCGCATTTCCCGGCGCAAAAGGAATGTTATTATTTCATAAAAACTTGCGCCTGCGCGTGACAAAAGCAAAATTACAGGATATGATGGAAGCATGAACCATCATCAATCATTGAGGAGAAATACCATGACGAAAATCAATATTATTTCCGGCTTCCTGGGCGCGGGCAAGACCACGCTGATTAAAAAACTGCTTTCCGGCGCATTCAAAAATGAAAAGGTTGTGCTGCTGGAGAACGAATACGGCGAGGTTGGCGTTGACAGCGGTTTCATGCGGGATTCCGGCATCCAGATTACCGAGTTGAACTCCGGCTGCATCTGCTGCACGCTGGTGGGTGATTTCAGCCGCACACTGGACGAGCTGATTGAAACCTATCATCCCGACCGCATCGTCATCGAGCCCTCCGGCGTGGGCAAGCTGAGCGATATCCGTAAGGTGGTTGTGGACCTGATGAAGGACCATGAAATCACCCTTGAGGGCAGCGCCACCGTTGCAGACGTGGGCAAGTGCCGCATGTACGCCAAGAACTTCGGCGAATTCTTCATCGACCAGATCGAAAATGCCGAAACCATCATCCTGAGCCGCACCCAGAAGTCCACGGAGGAAAAGATCGAAAAGTGTGTGGATCTGCTGCGTGAATATAACGAGCATGCCCGCATCATTACCACTCCCTGGGATGAGCTGACCAGCGAGCAGATGCTGGAAGTGATCGAGAGCGCCGAAAGCCTGCTGAACACCGAAGAGGTTGTTCACGAGCATCATGAGCATCACCATCATCACGACCACGACGAGCATGAGTGCTGCTGCGGCCACGATCATGAGCATGAGCATGAGCATCATCATCATGATCACGATGATCACGAGTGCTGCTGCGGCCACGAGCACGAGCACCATCATCATGACCACGATCATGAGCATGGCGAAGGCTGCACCTGCGGCTGCCATGACCATCACGGCCACCACCATGCCGATGAAGTGTTCCAGAACATCGGCGTTGAAACTCCCCGCAAGTT
>JAGBAU010000271.1 GCA_017938785.1 Clostridia bacterium | reverse complement strand
CCGGTGGAAATCATCGACCAGATCAGCGCGGAAGCACAGGTTTTCTGGCAGAAGATTGAAGCGGAAATGGATGATCCCGAACCGCTTGAAGCAGAACCGCTTGAACACGAACCGGAAGAAGCGGTTGCGCAGATTCCGCAAGCGGAAGAAAAGCCAATCCTGCGCAGCGTGGTTATCGACCTGCGCCCGCGGGAGCCTGAACCGGAAACCGATTTCATTCCTGCAGGGAATTATCACATCCATGACGATCATCTGGGCGAGGGCGGTGCGCGTACCAAAGCGGACCGGAACATCGAAGCCATCCGAACCCTCAAGCAAATCGAAGGTGAAAAGCGTTCCGCTACCGTGGAGGAACAGGAAATCCTTGCTCAGTATGTGGGCTGGGGCGGCATTCCTCAAATCTTTGATGAAAACAACGCCGAGTGGAAAGACAGACGCGAAGCATTGCGCGGATTGCTCACGGAGGACGAATATAATTCTGCCCGTGCTTCTACGCTAAATGCACACTATACCTCGCCTGTGGTCATACGCAGCATCTATCAGGCCCTTGAAAACATGGGTTTTGAAACGGGCAATGTTCTGGAGCCCGCCTGCGGTGTAGGCAACTTCTTCGGCATGCTGCCGGAATTCATGGACAGTAGCCGCCTGTACGGCGTGGAGCTGGACAGCATCACCGGCAGGCTTGCGCAGCAGCTCTATCCCAAAGCAAAGGTGAATGTCCAAGGCTTTGAAACCACCAATTATCCTGACAACTTCTTCGATGTTGCCGTGGGCAACGTGCCCTTCGGCGCGTACCGTCTGCAGGATAAGCGATACGATAAACACAAGCTGCTGATCCACGATTATTTCTTCTACAAGACGCTGGATCAGGTGCGTCCCGGCGGTATTATCGCTTTCGTCACTTCCAAGGGAACACTGGATAAGAAGGACGAAACCGTTCGCAGGCATCTAGCGGAAAAAGCCGATCTGCTGGGCGCGATCCGTCTGCCCAACACAGCTTTTCAGAAGAATGCCGGTACGGAAGTCACCACCGACATCATCTTCCTGCAGAAGCGGGATGAACCGAACCTTTCTGTGCCGGATTGGGTGCATGTGGGCGAAACGGCGGACGGTGTGCCGGTGAATCAGTATTTTCTGGATCATCCTGAAATGCTGCTGGGTACCATGCGCTTTGATAAGTCCATGTACGGCAACGAAAAGGAAACCACCTGCGAACCCATTGAAGGGAAGGAGCTTTCCCAGCAGCTGGCAGAAGCCGTGCAGCACATACATGGAAAGTATCAGGCCGTGGAAGTTGGCGAACTGGCCTCGGAGGAAGGTGTATTGCCTGCCGATCCCGATGTGCAGGATTATTCCTTTGCACTGGTCAACGATAGGCTCTACTTCCGCGAGAATTCCGTCATGCGTCCTGTGAAGGTGAACGTCACGGCGGAGAAGCGCATCCGGGGAATGATCGAACTTCGGGATATAACCCGCGAACTGCTCAACGCCCAGCTTGAAAACAGGCCGGATGAGGAGATCGCAGAGCTCCAGAAGCAACTCAACGAGAAATACGACGCCTTCGTTGAAAAGCACGGGCGCATCACTTCCCGTGCCAATTCCATGGCCTTTGAGGATGACGACAGCTATTATCTGCTTTCCTCTCTGGAAGAACTGGATGAGCAGCACAACTTCTCTCATAAGGCGGACATCTTCTCCAAACGCACCATCCAGCCTGCCCAGCAGCCGGAGCATGTGGACACCGCCCAGGAAGCGCTGATTCTTTCCATGAGCGAGCGCGGCAGATTTGATTTTGATTACATGACTTCCCTTGCCGGAAAGGATGCAGATCAACTGATTGCAGATCTGCAGGGCTTCATGTTCCAGAACCCCGTGGGGAATCCCGGTCCCTATGAAAACTGGCAGACAGCGGATGAATATCTCTCCGGCAATGTGCGCGAAAAGCTGGAAACAGCCAGGGCGGCGGTGGATGTGATTTCGGATAAGTACGCCGTCAATGTGCAGGCGCTTGAGGAAGTGCTGCCCAAGGACCTGGAACCCCACGAGATTGATGTACGCCTGGGCTCTGCGTGGTTGCCACCGTCCGATGTGGATGCCTTCATGTATGAACTGTTCAACACCAACCGCTACATGAAAAGCAGCATCCATGCCCAATACTGCGCTCATACCTCCGGCTGGAATATCACCGGCAAATCCCTGGACGCGGGCAATGTGCGCGCACGATCTCAGTACGGTACCAGCCGTGCCAATGCCTACAAGATACTGGAGGAATGTCTGAACCTGCGGGATATCCGCATCTTTGATACCGTGGAGGATGCGGACGGCAGGGAAAAGCGCGTGTTGAACCAGAAGGAAACCATTCTTGCCCAGCAGAAGCAGACGCTGATCCGCGAAGCATTCCGGGATTGGATATGGAAAGATCCAAAGCGTACGGAGCGTCTGTGCCGCATGTACAATGATCGTTTCAACAATCTGCGGCTGCGGGAATACGATGGAAGTCATCTGAACTTTGTCGGTCTGAATCCTGAGATTCAGCTGCGGCCGCACCAAAAGAATGCGGTGGCGCGTATGCTCTACGGCGGCAATACGCTGCTTGCCCATGTGGTGGGCGCAGGCAAGACCGCCACGATGGTTGCCGGCATCATGGAAAAGAAGCGGCTGGGCCTTGCGCGAAAGGCGCTGGTTGCGGTGCCAAATCACCTGACCCAGCAGACGGCGGCGGAGTTTCTGCGCTTCTATCCGGCGGCAAAGGTGCTGGTTGCCACCAAAAAGGATTTTGAAAAAGCCAACCGCAAGCGATTCATTGCCAAGATTGCCACCGGCGATTACGATGCCGTCATCATGGGCCACAGCCAGTTTGAAAAGATACCCATCTCCAAAGAACGGCAGAAGGCCATGCTGGAGGAACAGATTGATGAACTGATCGAGGGCATCGAGGAAATCAAAAGCCAGAATGGAGAGCGTTTCACCGTAAAGGAGCTGGAACGCACCCGCAAATCCCTGGAACGTCGCTTGAAGGATTTGAACGATGATACCGGCAAGGATCAGGTGATTAACTTTGAACAGCTGGGCGTGGACATGCTGTTCGTGGACGAAGCCCATAGTTTCAAGAACTGCGCAATCGTCACCAAGATGCGAAACGTGGCGGGTGTGCAGACCACGGAGGCCAAGAAATCCTCTGATATGCTGATGAAATGCCGCTACATATCCGAGATCACCGGCAACAAGGGCGTTGTGTTTGCCACCGGTACGCCCATTTCCAACAGCATGGTGGAGCTTTACAACATGCAGCGATACCTTCAGAACGATGAACTGAAAAAGCGCGGTGTAGGACACTTCGATGCCTGGGCAGGAACCTTCGGCGAAACTGTCACGGCCATTGAGCTTGCACCGGAGGGCACAGGTTACAGGAGCAAAACACGATTCAGCCGTTTTTTCAATCTGCCGGAGTTGGTCGGTATGTTCCGCCTGGTTGCCGATATTCAAACGGCAGATAT
>JAGBAU010000270.1 GCA_017938785.1 Clostridia bacterium | reverse complement strand
ACTTCAGGTTCAAGGGGACCGAGCATTGCGCTCATCTCAGCCTCATCGGCGCCCCCAGCGGTGTGCCTTTATTATATTCGGGGAACATATCCCTGTCAAGTGCTTTTTTCATCCTCCACGCCGTAGATGCGCTTCCATTCGGCGGTGGGCGTACCGTCGTCTTCGGAGAGCACCAGCGGCTCCAGCCAGTGAAGCCCGCTTCCGCCGCCCTTCACCGCTTCAATGAGCACCAGTTTGGGTGCGCGCACTGCCGTGGCATGCACGGTACGGATGCGCTTGGGCGCCAGGCGGTGACGGTCCATGGCCGCCATCATCTCGTAGGCCCTCGGCGCAGGAAACACCACGCTGAACCTCCCGCCGAACTTCAATATGGCTGCAGCTGAAGCCGCCACGTCATCCGGTGTGAGCGTGCCCTCATGGCGCGCGATACGCTTGGCCTCGTTTTCACTGAGCAGTGCCGCGCCCTCGGCGCTGTAGGGCGGATTGCAAACTGCAAGGGCGCATCTTTCGCGTCCCAGTAGTTCCCATGCCGTGCGCATATCGCAGTTGTGCACATGCACACGATCTTCAACGCCGTTCAGGATCACGCTGCGGCGGGCCATGTCCGCCATCTCCGGCTGGATTTCCACCGCTTCCACAGTGATGTCCTCGCGGTGGGCCGCCATGAGCAGCGCGATTGCACCGTTGCCGCAGCCCAAGTCCGCCACCCGTTCCCGCTTGCGCGGAGCAGCGAAATCCGCCAGGAGCACCGAATCCGTGCCGAAGCAGAAGGTGCCCTGCTTCTGGATCAGCCGGTATTTTCCCTGCTGCAGATCATCCAGGCGCTCGCCCGGCAGCAGCTCCACATTCAAACCGGCGCTCATTCTTCCATCACCCGGTGCAGAACCACGCGCTCCGGCTCCATGGCCTCCAGATAACTCACCACGATATAGCCGTTGTCCGCACGGTAAATGATAGCCTTATCGCCCGTGGAAACGCCGAAGATCTCCCTTTCACCCAGCTGCACGCTGATGAATTCACCAGCGTCCACGGCATCCGCTTCTCCCAGTTCAATGGCCGAAAGCTGTTCCTCGTTCATCAGCTTTATGCCGCATTTCAGGGCCACGTACTGTACAAACCCGAAATCTGTATCCATTTCAGACAGCTGGCCCAGCAATCCGGACGCCTGACGGTAGATGCGTGCGTTCATGTTTTCCGTCTCCGGAAGCACATCCTTCACGGGTTCATACTCCTCCGGTCCCTGGGCATAGCCGGAATACAAGCGCACCTGGGTGGCCACATCCGCCACGCCGTTCACATTCAGCTTGTTCACCAGCTGGAACTGCATCAGCGCCAGCTCCGTCTGCATATTGAAGCGCGCATGGGCAGGATAGCCCAGCAGCGCCAGGGTGTGGCAGAAGTTCTCCACATCCGTGCCGGCTTCGCCGCGGCGGATGGCATTTTCATCCCCAATCAGGTCCTCCACATCCCAGTACAGCGCACTACAGGTATCCATATCCAGATCGCCGCTGCTCTCCAGCTGCATATCCGCCTGGAAGCGCTTCACTGCCTGCTGGGTACCGTCACCGTAGCGGCCGGTGCATTCACCTTTGAAATAGCCCTTGTGCATGAGCCATATTTGAAGGGTACGCACGTTTGCGCCGGAATCTCCGACGGATGCACAGCTTTTCTCCAGAAACTCCCGCCAGGTTACGGGATCCTCCGCATAGATGCGCATAAATACTGCGCCATCGGCGTTGCCGGTTTCCTGCAGGCCGTTGGCCAGCTGGAAGCGGTAGACCGCCGCCTGGGTTTCTGCGCCGTAAGCGCCATCGCTGGAGCCATTGAAGTAGCCCAGGCTCTTGAGCACGCGCTGCAGGCGGGATACGCGGTCGCCATAGGAACCATTGGTGAGCATATCCTGCGCAGTATTGCTCTGGGAGATATTCATCAGATATTCCTTTTCGCTCACAGCGCCATCGCCGAGCAGGCGGCTGACGGTTGGATCGTCCGGCTCCCCGGTCACATCCAGGCCGTTGACAAGCTGGAAATTCTTCAGGGCGTTGATGGTGATTTCATCCAGCACGCCGTTGCATGCGCCATCGCGGTAGCCCAGTTCATAGAGCCTGTGGTCCACCGCAAGCATATCAATATGTTCCTGGGCCGCAGCGCTCAGGCCCAGGGTCATCGCGCCCACCAGGGCGCATATTCTAAGTAATCTGCGCTTCATGCTTGCTCCTTTGCAGCCGTCATTCTTTTTTGAGGTATTTCAGCGGAATAAAGCCCTTGTGGCTGCCGAAGCTGGCATAGGCCCATTGCTTGTTGTAGGCCAGCACCGTCACTCTGGCCGAAGCCGGCAGGGTGCCCAGCTTGGCGGAAGATGTGGAATAGCTCCTGTACATCTTCACCTGTGCCTTGGTTCGGGCAGGGATCTTACAGATCACGATGTTCGTCCTGATCTCTTTGAACTTTTCAAAGGCAGCTTCGGAGGAACCCGTTCCGGAGCCTGCATTACCCTTATTGGAGCTTGCTGTGCCGGTATTTTCCTTCCTGGGCGTATCCTGCACCGTGGGCTGGGAACCGCTGTCGCTGCCCGGGATGTAGAGATACCTGCGCGCTGCAAAACCGGATTTCCCGGCAGATGTGCGCACATAGGCCCAGGCATCGTTGAACGCCAGTACCCGCACCTGCGCGCCGCGCTTCAGGTAAGCCACAGGCGCAGCCGAGGTGCTCGCCGCCTTGCGCAGGGTAAGCGAGCTGTTGGCGGATACGTTCACATAGGCGTAGATGGTTCCGTTGGCCACCAGCATGCCCTCCGTTCCGGCAGGCCCGGTCATAGGCGTAGGCATGGGATAGTCCATCACCGTGGGCTGGGGGAAAGCCGTGGGCTTCACGGTCGGCCGGGGCGTAGCAGTCGGTTTGGGTGTAGGCGTCACCGTAGGCCTGGGCGTAGCCGTGGGCTTGGGCGTAGCCGTGGGCTTGGGCGTGGCTGTGGGCTTGGGCGTGGCTGTAATCAGCGGTAGAGTGGGCTGCGCCGTGGGCGTAGCAGCAGGTTGGATTGTAGCCGTCGCCGTAGCCACAGGCGTCTGGGTGGGCTGCACGGTAAGCTGCGGCAGTACAGTAGCCGTAGGCGCCGGAGTGGCTGTAGCTGTGGGCTCCACCGTAGGCTCAATCGTCGGAGTGGCCGTAGGTTCAGGCGTTGCCGTGGGCTCGGGCGTTGCCGTAGGTTCTACGGTCGGAGTAGCCGTGGGTTCTGGCGTTGCCGTGGGAACCGCCAGACCGTCCAGCATGTTCAGGGGCATGAAGCCGGTCAGTCCGTTCACGGCCACCGCAGCCCATTGCATATTCATTTCGTATACATCCATCTTCACGCCGGAGGAAATCTCCGCGCGGATGGATGCACCCTCTTCCGCAGCCGTATACATCAACGCGCCGTCCAGCGCCGCGGCCCTGGCGATTGCTTCCCCATCCACCTTCACCGAACCATGCGCGCCTGTTTCGGACAGGCTGATGCCCTTGATGCCGGTGTCGGGATAATAGAAGCTCAGGATTTCCAGGTAATCCTTTCCGTATTCAGAGGCCATGCGCTGCGCGCCGCGCTGGCTCATGCCGATGCCGTGGCCCCAGCGGCGCAATACGATGCGAAACGCATCTTCGTCCTCCTCCACCGCAACGGTTTCGTTGCTGGCCGAATTGATGGACAGGCCGTACCAGCTCTCCAGTTCGCCGTAGGTACCGATATCCACGCTTGCGGTGCGGCTCGTACCGTCCGCCATCACGCCGATTTCAAAGCGCAGGGTTTTGTACAGGCGGCTGGGCGCGGCATATTTGGGATTGCAGGGCGTGATGTTTTCGATGGAAGCCAGTTCCACATCCTGTGCATTCAGCGCCTGCTTTGCGCCGGAAACGAGCGCCGCCTCCAGGGAGGCGTTCAACTTCTGCGCATCCTTGCGTATGGTGGCGGTGGTCTTCTTGGCGGAGGGATGCTCCAGATCATAGGGGTCGTCCTTCACGCTGCTGTAGCTCAGGCTGCTGCCCCAGGCGTTCTTCGTGGATTCGGTCTGGCCGCCGTTGGAAGCGCCGTAGTAGCAGGAAGCCAGCGAACCGCCCGCATACAGCGCCTTGCCCGCCGTTGCGTCCACCGCCTGAATCACGCGGCCCTGGCTGGAATTATAGCCCTTGAACACCTGGTCTGAGGTGGTGTCGGTCACATGGTAGCTTGAGGAGGATCGGGAGGCCTTCTTGCGCAGGGCGTAGTTTCTGGCCGCCACTGCCTGGGCCTTCAGGGCCTCCAGCGGATAGGAATTGGACATCTCATAGGCGACCACGCCGTAGAGGTAATCTTCAATATAGATGTGCAGGATGGGCGTAATGGCTCCGCCGGATGCGCTCAGGTACAGGTCTCCGCAGAACACGTTGGACATGGACGGCGAAGTGAAGCGTATGCCCGTATTGCCCGTTGCACAGCGCAGCAGCTGTGCAGAAGCGCCGCAGTGCACCTTCACGCCGCCGACGCTCACCGTAAGGGAACTGCCCGAAGCGGATATGGTCACGCTGGAGCCGGAGGGAATGTTCATCTTTCCGTTTCCGGAGAGCACGTATGCGCAGCCGGTGGTGAGGCGGATGGTGGAATTGCTGCCCAGGCGGGTAAGCTTCACCCGGATGGTTCCGCTGCCCTCCGCCCGTGCGGGTGCAGAAGCGCCCATGCCGCACAGCAAAACCAGCGCCAAAGCCAGTGCCAGTAGCCGTCTGCATCCCTGTTTCATTTTATCTATTGTATACGACATTGCGGAAATCCCCTGCTTATACTTATCTACCATGTATTATACATGAATCCACATGCCCCTGCCACCGGGATTACAGGAATGTCAGAATCTCGCCCACATTCCACCCAATTACCCGCCCTTGCAAATGCTTGACGGGGCTGATATACTAGTTCAGGAAACCTAAATACAAGGAGCATCCTTGAATGGAGAATCGAACCAAACGCATCGCTGTAATTGAGGATTTGTCCTGCATCGGCCGCTGCTCGCTGGGCGTGGCCATGTCGGTGCTGCCGGTGATGGGCGTGGAGACGGCCATGCTGCCCACAGCCATCCTGTCCTGCCACACCGCCTTTGACAGCTTCACCTTTGTGGATTTCACCCCTGAAGCGGAAAAGATCATGAACCAATGGCACAAAATGCAGCTGCGCTTTGACGCCATCTACATCGGCTACCTGGGCTCTGAAAAGCTGGTGGAGCTGGCGCTGCGCTTCATTGACCTGTTCCGCACTCCGGAAGTTCAGCTGATCGTGGACCCTGCCTTCGGAGATCACGGCAGGCTCTACACGGGTTTTGACCTCAATTATGTGCGCGCCATCCGCAGGCTCTGCGCCCGGGCGGACATCATCCTGCCCAACGTAACCGAAGCCTGCTTCCTGCTGGACGCGCCCTATGCAGAGAATCCTGACCACAGTGCAAACATCGCCGCCCAGGCGCAAGCGCTGCTGGGCGAAAACCTCAAAAACGTACTCATCACCAGCTGCCACTTCCCTGGTGATCGAACCGGCCTGATCTGCGTGGGCAAGAACGCGTTCACCCATATCCACGAGCGCCGCCTGCCCCCCTGCCATGGCTCCGGCGACCTGTTCGCATCCGTATTTGCGGGCCTGATGCTGCGCTGCGGCGAGGTGGAAAAATCCGCCCGCGCCGCCGCAGATTTTACCTTCGACTGCCTGCGCTATTCCAGCGAATGCCCCGACCACCGCTGGTACGGCGTGGACTATGAAGCCATGCTGCCCGAACTGGTCAGCCGGCTTAAAAGCTTCTAAGATGTATAAAACCGCCGCACGACTTGAAGCCGTGCGGCGGTTTTTTGGGTTACTTCTGGGAATCCAGGGCATATCGGCGCATAAACTCCTCAAAGTTTTCGCGGTATTCGCCCTGGCCTGCCTTGACGGTGCTCAGGTACTCGTGCACGTCGAAGCTGTTGTTGGCAATCTCAATGATGGCAACCGCCAGGTTGGAGCAGTGGTCGGATACGCGCTCCAGGTTGGTGAGGATGTCGTTGAGGATGAAGCCAAGTTCGATGGTGCAGTTACCGCGTGTCAGGCGCTCGATGTGGCGGCCGCGGATGGTCTTGTTCAGGGCGTCGATAACCTGCTCCAGAGGCTCCACCTTGCCCGCAAGGGTGAGGTCCTCCTTGTGCAGGGCAGTGAGGGTATTGGCCAGAATTTCGCGGATGGCCCTGGTCAGGGTACCCAGCTCAACCTTCGCCTCATCGGAGAAGGAAATCTTCTTTTCATGCAGCTCCTGGGCGGATTCCATGATATTGACGGAATGGTCGCTGATGCGCTCCAGATCGCTGATCATGTGCAGGTACTTGGTCAGCTCGTGGCTGTCGCTCTCACTCATGGGCTGGCCGGTCAGGCGAACCAGGTAGGAGCCCAGCTTGTCCTCGTAGTAGTCCACGCGGTTTTCATCAGCAACAATCTTTTCAGCAAGCTCGCCGTCGAACTTATCCAGGATGTTCAGGGAATCATACAGGGACAGCACGCTCATGTCGGCCATATCCAGCAGCACGCGGTGGGCGCGCTCCAGGGCGATGGTAGGCGTGACGAACAGGCGCTCGTCCAGCATGAGGGTGTCCTCTTCCTTCGTCTTTTTTCCTTCGGGTACGAGCCTGGTGGCCAGGGCCGCAAGCTGGCTGCCGAAGGGCATCAGGGTGGCGGTGGCCAGTACGTTGAAGCCGGAATGGGCAACAGCGATGCCGAAGGGGCTGATGGCGGTATCAAAGAACGCAATATCGAAGATGGCATTCACCACGCAAAACACGGTCAGCCACACGGTCACGCCCACGATGTTGAAGCACAGGTGCACCATGGATGCACGGCGGGCGTCCTTTGTAGTGCCCACAGAGGACAGGAGGGCGGTGATGCAGGTGCCGATATTCTGGCCCATGATGATCGGAATGGCGGCGCTGTAGCTGATGGTGCCGGTCAGTGACAGTGCCTGCAGGATACCCACCGATGCGGAGGAGGACTGGATGATGGCGGTGAGAATCGCACCGGCCAGCACGCCCAGAATGGGGTTGGAGAAAGCGGTCATCAGGCTGGTGAAGGCGGGAATATCCTTCAGGGGAGCCACAGCTTCGCTCATCATATCCATGCCGAACATCAGGATGGCGAAGCCCAGCAGGATGGTGGCGGCTTCCTTCCTGCGCGGCTTTTTTGCAGTCATGAAGATGATGATGCCGATCAGCGCCAGAACGGGCGTGAAGGTTGCGGGCTTGAACAGGGTCACATACCATGCGCTGCCGCTGATGCCCGAAAGGGACAGCAGCCAGGATGTGACGGAGGTACCCACGTT
>JAGBAU010000269.1 GCA_017938785.1 Clostridia bacterium | reverse complement strand
TGTACATCACCGGATAGTGGCGGGTTTCATCCAGTTCGTAGGAATCGGGCAGATAAATATAGCCTTTCCGGGTCTTTTTACCGGTCAGTTGGGGTATGGTCAGGTCCCATTTATGAACCATGGTCGGTCGCATCCTTTACAACATTATATGTCTATTATAGTATATTGCAAAAATGTAAAAATGTCAATTTTATTCAGGCATTCTGGGTTTAGAATGTATTAATATACTGTTTTTTCTGGGGATACGCACCCTTTCCCCCACACCGCATAGTATGAAGCGGAACCCAAGGAAAGAGGTGTTTTCATGAGTTATCCCAATTCCGGCTGCTGCCACCAGGACAGGAATTCTTATTCCACTTCCAACTGCTGCCATCAGGACAGGAATTCTTATTCTGCTTCCAACTGCTGCCACCAGGGCCGGCGCAGCTATCTCTATGTATATGGTCTGATCGGTTTCTTTGCAGTTCTGCTGGCCTTTGCCATCGGTCTGATTCTCGGCGCTGTATTCTATGAAACCGTACTTCCCGTGATCGCAGCCATCATCGCCTTCATTGCGGCCCTCGCAGCCGTAGGAATCGGCATCTGGTTCTTCACCCGAAGACGCAGCTGCTGAATCCCCCGGCGCTTGCGCCGGGTACATAGAAAAAACCCCGGAATCATGTGATTCCAGGGCCGCATATGAATCATGCGCTCAGGCCTTGTGCCACAATGCCTCTTTTCTTATAAAATGCCAGCAGCGCCTCCTCTGGCATGGGCCTTGCATAGGCATAACCCTGCACCCGGTCAACGCCGTGGTTCTTGAGGCGCATGGCGTCCTCGCTGTTCTCAACGCCCTCCGCAATGACCTTCAGGTTCATATTGTGGAAGATGCTGGTCAGGGTCTGCACCAGGTTGCCGTTCGTCTCCCCCGCCTGATCCATTGCAACCAGGTTGGCGTCCAGCTTGATAAACTGGAAGGGCAGCTGCAGCAGGCAGTTGAAATTGGAATAACCGGAGCCGAAATCATCCAAGTAGAAGCGGTAGCCCTCCTGGGTGAGCTGTTCCATGACGGCCTTCGTGCGGGTGAAATTATCCAGGATGGCGCGTTCGGTGAATTCAAGGCAGATGCAATGATGGTCGATACCGTAGCGGTCCGTGACGCTGTTCAGGCGCGCAATAAAGCCCCTTTCCAGCAGCTGCGCCATGGGCAGGTTTACGGCCACGCTGGCAAACTGGAGCTCAGGATGCTCCGAAAGCAGCTTGCAGCTCTCCTCCAGAACGAACCAGGTGATCGGCGCAAACATGCCTGTCTCCTCCGCAATGGGTATAAACTCGGCAGGGTTTACGATGCTGCCGTCCGGCTCCACAAGGCGAACCAGGGCTTCCATGGAGGCAAACGTATTGCTGTCCATGCTGCAAATCGGCTGATACCAAACCTGGTAGCCATGCTCCCGGTCAACATTTTCCATGCGTTCGATCAGGTAGCGCCTGCGGTGCATTTCCTCGCCCATATCCGGCGTGCAGCGAATGTAGTGGGCCTTATCATGGTAGGCCTTCGCTGCGGCGTATTCCAGCTTTTCATAGAATTCCCCGGCGTCGCTCTCCTCCTTGAGGCTAATGTATTCCACTGCGACATAATCGAAGTGTACATGGTCATCCACGCAGACGATGCCGTCCTCCATGAACTCAAGCAGGACGCCAAGGTTCTTTTCCGCCACGCGCTGGTTGCTGTAGGGCAGCATGAGTGCAAACACCGTGCCGTTCATATGGAAGGCCACGCTGTTCTTGATCAGCTTCTCCAGCGCGAAGGCAAAGTGATAGAGCACCTCGTCACCGAAGATATGTCCATACTTCTGATTGATGATGCCGAAGTTTTTGATATTGATTAAAAACACCTGGAAGCGGCGGTTATCCGCTATGCGCGCTTCAATCTCCTTGAAGAAGCGATGGCGGTCGTTGAGCTTGGTGAGCACATGAACGCCCTGGCGCTGGCCCTGGAAATTCAGGAAGAGGATGATGTCCACCATGGACATTACGAAGCTGTTGAGCATCAGTTCGGGATGCATGCGCTGAATTATGATGCACATGGCCGCAATGGGAAAGGCCTGAATCAGCGCACGGCGCATGGCGCTGCTGGCGTTTTTTTGGTTCCTGTGGTAGCAGATGATTACCAGGATCATCTGTACCACCGTCACCCAGTAACCCATGGCATTGAGCGGTCCGCGATGATAGACGTTCAGCTCATCAAAGTAGAACATCCACCCCGTCCATGCGTTGGCGATGATCATGCTCACATACAAAATGAAGCATGCATACAAGCCGGCGCGCGCCCGCAGCATGCAGTGGTTGTCATGGGAATGCTCCAATATGCGGGTAAACAGGTAGAGCGCTATGTATGAAGTAGTGATGATGTTGACCAAAAAATACAGGCTGTTGGCCGCAATATGCAACCACAAGGGTGCATCCGGCGTAACCAACAGCATACCCGTCAGCAGATCTATCAACGAGGTGAGTGCAGTAAACACCAGGCAGGTAACGAAGTACTTGCTGGCCTTGCTCAGCACATGCTTCTTATCGAAATAAAACATGCACAAAACAGTTACCAGGCCCAGTGCAAAGTAGTCACCAATAAAATGCATGAAGATTCACTTTCTTTCGCATCTTCTACAGGTTTAAGCACCAAAATGATGCAATCTCTCTATAACATCTATTATACGCTTCTTTACATATATTTTCAATTACATTTGTAATTCAATTTGTAACCTTTTGTTGCAATTCTTGTATTTTCTTCTATAAAACGCAGGAAAAAATGCAAGCGCCCTCCGTTCAAACGAAGAGCGCTCATTGAAATCACTCAAAGCTCAGGCACTTCTTGGGACATTTGCCCATGCAAAGGCCGCACTTCACGCACTTGGATTCATCCAGAATCCAGCTCTTTTCCTTGCGATCCACGGTAATGGCGCCTTCAGGACAATTACGGGCGCACAGGCCGCAGAACACACAGGCATCTCCGCAGGCGAGCTTGCCGGCGGGCTTTGCCTTGATGCGGGAGCCGATGGTGCGAAGCTCCGCCTTATCGCATGCCACCATGTGGTAATCCCCGGTAAGGGTGATCGCCTTGGTGGAGCAGAAGTCCGCGCACATGCTGCAGAAGGTGCAGGAGGTCAGGTCGAAGATGTAGGTGATCTTGTCCCCTCCCTCAACCGGCTCGGAGGTGCGGGTGATCGCACCGGGAGAGCAGACCTTGATGCACATGCCGCAGTTCACACACTTTTCAGGATCATAGGCGATGCGTCCGCGGTAGTTGGGCTTGGCGTCCACATTCACCTTGGGGAACTGCACGGTGCTGGGCTTGGAAAACAGGTTCCAAACCGCTTCCTTCAGAAAGGGAAAAATCATTTCTGCATCGCCTCCCTCTTCTGCTTCTGGATCTCAGCCGCCTTGTACAGGCCTTCAATGATGGCCTCGGGCTTGGGCGCGCAGCCGGCGATGGTTACATCCACATGTACATACTTGTCCAGCGGACCCTCGACGGAATAGCTGCCCTTGAACACATTGCCCGATCCGGGGCAGGAACCCACTGAAACCACGCACTTGGGTTCCGGAATCTGCTCCAGGGTGCGCAGCAGCCTGTCCTTGGACTGGCTGGTGATGGGACCGGAAACCACGGCGATATCCGCATGCCTGGGCGTACCGGCCAGCTTGAAGCCGAAGCGCTCGGCGTCGTAGCGAGGCGTAAGCACTGCAACGAGCTCAATATCGCAGCCGTTGCAGGAGCCGGTGTTGATGTGATAAATCCACGGGGATTTCGCCATGCCGTTCTGTTCAACAATTTCAACCGGATAGGCTTCGCCGCAGCCTTCGTCCGCAGCGGCCTCCAGCAGCACAGCGCCCTGGCCCTCATAGCCCGCATCCAGCCGGATGCCCAGGATTGCGCACACACCGTCGAACAGGCGGCCCATGCCGCTGCTGGGCGGACAGTTCAGGCCTGCATCCAGCAGCGCCTGTATTCGCCCAGTATTCCTGTCTTCGAAGCAGCCTTCCGTTTCCAGGCCGGCATCAATCATGAGTGAGGCACCCACGCGCCAGATTTCTTTGACCGCACGGTCTCCGCCGGGCAGCCTTACAGGGCGGATGCTCCCCCGGCGTTCAAAGCCCGTGTAATCCCCAACGAGGAACTTGCCGCCCCAGATGGTTCCGTCCGTTCCGTAGCCGGTTCCATCCCAGATGACGCCGATGCAGCCACCCTCCAGGCCGTTATCCGCCATGCAGGAAGCCATGTGCGCATGGTGATGCTGAACGGCGATGCATCTGCATTCATCCCTGACGGCGCGCCGGTGCGCATAATCTGTCGAAAGGTAATCCGGGTGCAGATCGCATACGATGCGCTCCGGCTTTACGTCAAACAGCCGTTCGAATAGGCCGATCTGTTTTTCATAGTGTGTAAGCGTTTCAGCATTCTTCAAATCGCCGATATGGGCGCTCAGAAACACCTGGTTTCCCCGGGACAGAGCAAAGGAAGCCTTCTGTTCCGCGCCGCAGGCGAGGGTATTTCCAATCCCGCCCACCAAATGCAGGGGCAGCGGCGCATAGCCCCGCGACCGCCTGAGCGGATAGTTTTTTCCCTGCACGACGCGCATGAGGGAATCATCGCAGCGGTTTTCAATATCGCGGTTATTCAGCAGGAAGCCGTCGGCGACGCCGCGCAGCTTTACAAGCGCAGCATCATTGTCAATCAGAATCGGCAAGTCCGACAGGTTGGCGCTGGTCATCACCAGATTGTCCCCCGCCGCCTCCAATAGCAGATGGTGCACCGGAGTATACGCAAGCATCACGCCCAGGCAACGGTTGTCGCTCAGGTGCATAAGCGCCCGTTCATTCTTTTTCCGCAGCAGTACGATGGGCCGGACCGATCCCGCAAGCAGTTCCTCCTCCGCAGGGGAAATCATACATACCTCGCGCACGGATTCAATATCCCTGAACATCACGGCCAGCGGCGGCGCAGCGGTTTCAATGCGTTGCATGAACGCCCGCGCCCGGGATCCCGCGCCCTCAATTTCCATTTCCACACCTTCGGATGTGTTGCATATCCAGCCGTTCAGCTGGAGGGCCTGCATTTCACGGTGCAGGAAGGGACGAAAGCCGACGCCCTGGACGATGCCTCTGACCTGAATTCTCATCCTGATGCTGTCCATTTCGCCGCTCCGTTTCCGTATTGAAATATGTAAAATTCCACACGATACACCTGATTATACCAATTATATTCATATTAACATATCAATAAATAATCGAATACCACAGGCCAAAAAGTAAAAAATATACAGGAACTGAACATCCGGACATCAGAAAACCATCTTTTGCATCCAGTGGACAAATAAACTGCTTTTCTGAAATG
>JAGBAU010000268.1 GCA_017938785.1 Clostridia bacterium | reverse complement strand
TGGCCGGTGGAGAAGCCGTTCTTGAACAGCTTGATCAGGTCGATCTGGCAGCAGGTGGTGGTGAGGGTCAGGAAGTCCATATCATGAATGTGGATATCGCCGCTGCGATGAGCTTCGGCGTGCTCCGGCTTCATCATGAACATCAGGTTGAACTGCTTTGCACCCTCGGAACCATACTTGAGCATGGCGCCCATGGCGGTATCACCGTTGATGTTGGCGTTTTCGCGCTTGATATCGGAATCGATGGCGGCCTTGTTGGTGATGTCATCGTAGATGCGCATCAGACGGGTATTCATTTCGCGGATGCGGCTGCGCTCGGCGCGGTAGAGGATATAGCTCTTTGCGGTGCGCACAAAGCCCTTTTCGATCAGGACGCTTTCAACCATATCCTGCACTTCTTCAACGCTGGGAACGCCGATGGCTTCGCTGCGCTCCAGGTTGCGGATCACCTGGCGGGTGATCTCTTCTGCGGCTTCCAGGGTTTTGGCGCTGTGGCTGGCCTCAAATGCCTTTACGATGGCATTGGTAATCTTTTCAGGATCAAAGGAGACGGTACGGCCGTCTCTCTTGAGTATCGTGTCCAACATGATTGTACCCTCCTAGTGACTAAGAAACCACATCTTCCACAAGATGTGGTTTCTTGATCTCAATGAACCCATTATATTGTGATGAATAGAAAAAGTCAATACAAGATATTGTGTCTTAACCCATATTGAGCGGATTTAAGAACCTCAACATATTTTCGTAACAGATGGCGATTTTCGTGAAACCTTAGCCAAACAGATTCCATTATACATGCAAAATACGACAAAATCAAGAAGAAAATTGTCGCATTTCAAACATAATTCCTCCAGACTTCGGTAGGTTATGACAAAGCCATAAAATCCCTCCCAAACGCTTTTCAAGCTTCCCTTTTTGTGGTACAATATTGCGGGTATAATCTGTATAACGGAGTGATAGGTATGTACAAGGGTTCGGCCAGGCTTCTGCTGAAGAACGAGGATGCACTGCGCATCGTCGCATCCTCTGCGCGCATCTCCACCCAGCAGGGTACGGCGCTGGAAATCTATGACAGAAGCGGCGATACGCGCAAGGATTTGAACCTGGTGGGAAAGGTGCTTTCCTCCGGGCATAAATCTGTCATTGAGCACCAGACCCTGTCCATCGCCTTTGACAATGTTTCCGTGCTGGTGGAGCAGTTTGTCATCGAGTTCCGCCTGGCTTCCTATACGGTCAAATCCCGCCGCTACGTGGACTTTTCCGACGCGGGCTATGTGGTTCCCGAGGGAATGAGCAACGAAGTGCGCGCCATCTACGAAAAGCGCACGCAAGAGCTGTTTGCGCTCTATGAAAAGCTGATGGAGATGGGCGTTCCCAAGGAGGATGCACGTTTTGTGCTGCCCTACGGCTTCCGCAGCAACTTCTTTGCCACGCTCAATGCTCGCGAACTGATTTCCATGGTGACCGCCATGCTCAACGGCCGCGGCAGCGTCTATCCGGAGCTGCGCATGCTGGGCATGCAGCTCAAGGAGCAGTTTGACGTCCTCTATCCCGGTGTGATCGACAATGAAATGGGCCACGCTGCTTCTGAGCTTCGCGAAGGCGCGCCCGGTCCGATCCTCGCCGGTGCTGCAAGGGAGCCTGAGATTCGCATCGTGGGCGAACCTGCCAATCCCATCGCGGTGCTGGATACCGCCATGCGCTTTGGCCGCCGCTTCAATGGCTTCGATGATGATAACGTGCAAGCCCTGCTCACGGATGCCCGCCCCCGCGAGCTGGAGCTTTTGAACTACGCATTCCGCATCGATCACGTTTCCCTGGCCTGTGTGACCCACTTCACCCGCCACCGCATGCTTTCCTTGACCCTGCGCCATGAGCTGAGCGCCCTGTCGGACGGCAACTATGTGCTGCCGGAGAGCATTTCTGCCCTGCCCGAGGCACTGGAAGCCTATACAGAGGCCTTTGCCGCCCAGTCTGAAGCGGCGGTTCAGGCCCGTGAAAAGGGAGCGGGGGACAATGAACTGGCATACTTTGCCATGGCCGGTCATACAACGTCCATCCTGATCTCCATGAACGCACGCGAACTGCTGCATTTCTCCAAGCTGCGCTGCTGTACCCGTGCCCAGTGGGAAATTCGCGGCATTGCCCGTGCCATGGTGGAATTGCTGAACGAAACCCCGGCCCGTTCCGTGTTCAAGTACTACGGTCCCACCTGCGCGGTGACCGGCAGATGCCCCGAGGGCAAGATGTGCTGCGGCCATCCGGTGCGCATTGAAGATGGTACCTGGCATATTTCCTGAACATTAAAAGAACCTTAATATGCAGGTTCTTTTTTAATCATCCCAGGATTCCGAGACGAGCGCATCAACGGCTGTGCTGATGGCATCCCAGCTGAATCCGCGCCTTGCAAGGGCCTGGGAGAGCTTTGCACGACCCTCTCGCTGAGGCAGGGCGGAATATTTGCGCCAGAGTTTGTTGGCGGCTTCAAGGCAGGCCTGGGCCTGCTGTTCGCCGTCAAATTCCTCCATAGCGGCCTCGATCGCATCGTCAGGCAGGCGCTTTGCCATCAGCTTGCGGCGAACCGCATAGGCGCCCACGGCCTTGTTCAGCTGTCCATGGGCAACACGCTCGGCATAGCGGGCATCGTCGATGAGGCCATTGTCGATCAGCCGGTCCACAACTGCCTGGGCGGCAGGCTCCACATAGCCCTTGCGCATGAGCTTGATGCGCAGGTCACCGCTGGTCTGAGCCGCCTGGTCCAGCATGGTGAGGGCGGATTCATAGCAGTCTGCGGCCTGAATGGAGGCGCATCGGTTCAGGTATTGCTCGGGATCAAGGCCTTCTCCGACGTCCAGCGCATTCAGCGTGAAATGTTTTTTTCGAATCCTGAGCCACAGAACCCCGTCCAGAGAGATTTCCATCAAACCGCGATTCTCGCGAATATCTGTTACTACAGCCATACAAACTCCGGTTCCTTCATTTTTTATCATGATTATACCGCATTTTCTTGACGAATGCCAGTTAATTGTGGTATTATAGAGTATAAGTGTTTAACTTGGGAGGGATAGTCCATGTCTGGACATAACAAATGGTCTACCATCAAGAATAAAAAGGCAAAGACCGACGCCGCAAAGGGTAAGATTTTTACCAAAATCGGTCGTGAAATCGTTATCGCAGTTAAGAGCGGCGGCAGCGCAGATCCGGCTCTGAACAGCAAGCTGAAGGACGTTATCGCCAAGGCAAAGGCTGCAAACATGCCCAACGACAACATCCAGCGCTCCATCAAGAAGGCCGCTGGTGAAGGCGACGCCACCAACTACAAGGAGATCACCTATGAGGGATATGCTCCCTGCGGCGTTGCTGTAATCGTTGAGGTTGTTACCGACAACACCAACCGTACCGCCAGCGAAGTTCGCCACATCTTTGACAAGTGCGGCGGCTCCCTGGGTGCTTCCGGCTGTGTTTCCTGGAAGTTCGAGCGCAAGGGCGTTATCCAGATCGATAACTCCAAGGGTATGGACGAGGATGAACTGACCATGCTGGCCCTGGATTGCGGCGCAGACGATGTTGAGGTCGGCGATGGCGCTGCCATCATCTACACCGATCCCAGCGATTTCTCTGCTGTTCGTGATGCTCTGGAAGAGGCTGGCTGTGTATTCCTCTCCGCCGAGCGCGAGATGATTCCCACCACCACCACCGAGCTTCCCGATGACGAAGCCATCGCCAAAGTGCAGAAGCTGCTGGATATGCTTGAAGACAATGATGATACCCAGGCTGTCTACCACGATGCTGAACTGCCCGAGGAAGAAGAGGAAGAATAATTCCAAAACAAAAAGAACAACCGGTCGACCGGTTGTTCTTTTTGTTTGCCTCAATCCTCATCGCTTTCGATGATTACGGACGTGGAGGCGTTGTATTCGTCGTTCCAGGAAACGTAATTCGAATTCCTGTATTCGCTCTCGATCTTGCTCCAGGTGGTGCAGCCATAGCCGGAGAAGCTGCTGCCGTCCTCGGAAAGGAGCACTAGCGTTTCAACGCTGCCGGATGCGGGCTCGGCTACGGGTACGGCAACCTTCCAGCTGTGGCCGGTCCAATAAGCAACCGCATACTTGCTCTGAGGATTGGCGGGCAGGGAAGAGAAGTTGCCCTGCGCAAAGCTGCGCCATTCATCTGCGCTGGGGGAAATATCCGAGAAGGGCAGGCCTGTGACAACCTTATCATATTCGCCGGACGCCAGGCAGGAGAGGGCTGCCTTCGCATATTTGAACAGCTTTTCAGACAGGGAAGGAACTTCCGCCTGTGCAGCCGCCGTACAGAACAGAACGGCGACAATCAACATGCAACTAATCAATCTTTTCATGGGGTACCTCCGATTTTATATCTCTTAGACGGAACTTCGGTCTATCTGGTTGCCTAACAGGGCATGGTAATTTTCAGCATCAGCGCGTCCAGTGCCACACGGTCCTTTATTCGGCCGGATTTGATGTCAAAATCCGCATCCACACAGTGCTGATAGCGCTTTTCCAAAGCCGAAGCGGAAATGGAACGAATCTGCCGCTGGATATGGCGGGCTCGGTATTCGCTTACGTTCAGGGCCTTCAGTGTCTCAGCCATATTTCCGTTGGATTCAATGGTATATTTCATATGAGCATCGATGCGCAGCTGATTGGCAAACATGCTGATCAAGCGCACGACGCTGGGCTCCGTTTGGAGTACGGAATTCACAACCTGGGTGGCTTGCGCAAGCTTTCCTTCCAGCAGATGATCCAGGATCATGAAGACGGAATATTCCGGGGAAGGAGAAACCACGGCATGCACATCGTCGGTTGTGATCTCTGCTGCATCCTCGGTATAGGCGATCAGCTTTTTGATCTCGCCGGATATGCGGGTCAAATCCTGGCCGACCATCATGGTCATTTCATTCAGGGCGTCCGGATGGAATTTCTTTTTGAAGGGCTTGAGCTGCTGGTTGCACCACTTGGCCAGCACGGCGCCGCTCAGGTGGTTGAATTCCACGTAACCATCCAGCTTTTTAAGCGCAGCAGAAAGCTTTTTGCGGCCATCCAGTTCAACAGTCATATAGAAGACGAGTATGCAGCTATCCGGTACGTCCCTGAGCCATTCCAGCATGCGCGTTACGTCGGCTTCTTCGTTCTTGACCTTGCCGGCGGTGAGGGGCCCCCAGTCGCGCACCACTACGATGCGCCGCTCGCACATGACGGGCAGGGTTTCGGCGCTGTCGATGATGGCCTGTGCATTGCAGTTTTCCAGGGTGGCGTCGTTCAACTGCTCCAGGCCAGCTGGCAGGATGTTCCTGCGCAGCGTCGCCAGGGCTTCTTTTTTATTCAATTCTTCGGGACCGGTGAACAGGTAGACGCTCTGGTAGCGCCCTTCTTTGACCGATTTGTAAAAATCATTCCAGTCCATTTTCACCCTCCGAAGCAGAATAAGTGCGCACAACAATACTGCCGTCTTCCTTCAGGCGGCAGGTAATCGCGCCGTTTTGATCCGTACGATAGATATGGGAACCGGCCGCCTCCAGCAATTCAAGGGTAGAAGGCGAAGGATGACCATAACTGTTGTATCCCACAGGGATAACCGACACGGAAGGAGAAAGCTCGCTCAGCAAACGCGCATCCAAACCATCCGATGCGCCGTGATGATTGATTTTCAGCAGATCAATATCGCCGATTTTGTCATAACAGACCGAAGTCGGTGCATCTCCGCCGAAAACGGCGCTGCAATCTCCATAAGAAACATGCAGTATCAATGAATCTTCATTCGCCGAATTTGCCGAAAATCCTGCTAAAGGAGACAAAACTCGCAGTAAAGTTTTCTCGGAAAGCTGAATTTCGCGCCCTGAAGACAGCTTTTCCAGGGTACAGCCCTGCGCAATCGCGGCATCCAGCGCCAGGGAAACCGTTTCGTCCACCGCATAGGCATCCCAGTTTTCGGAGATATAAATGGCGTCCGGCGTGCAAACCTCCAGGATTTCCGCCAGTCCTCCTGCGTGATCCGTATGCCCGTGGGAGATAAATATGCCATCCACATGGTAGTTCATGGCGCTCAGGTAGTCTGCAGCCGGGGTATAACTGTCGCCTGTATCCACAAGGTAAACCTTGCCCTCACTGCGAATCACGGCGCAATCCGCCTGTCCGGCGTCCAGAAAAACGACACTGCAACCCAAAGTGCTGCAATATGAACAAATGTTCGAAATTGGAATTGCGATCAAGACGAGCAACGGAAGAAAACAGCGCAGCCCAGGTTTCAGTTTGCTCAAATCTGAGGAAAGAAACAGCACTACAGAACACAAAATCAGCAGCCAGACCGGGAACTGGGCGACCTTTATGGAAGCGAAGGGCAGCCTGCTGAACAGGGAAACAGCGCAGGTCAGGATTCCAAACAGGAAATCTGCGATCGCAGCCAGGGGCGCAAGGTTCATTAAGGTCGAGAAAATGGACAGTACATAACCAAGCATGGCCAGCGGCGCAGCAATGAGGTTTACCAAAAAGGACCAGATCGGCTGTGCGCCAAAATAATGGATGACTGCGGGAAGAACGGCCAACTGGGCTGCACAGGTTACGGCCAGTGAAGCGATGATTTTGCTGAGATAAGCCCTGCAAGACTTGGAAAACAAACCGACGTTGGTATTTTCTTCGACGAATTTGTCCAGGTGTACCAGCCTGAGCAGCGGATTGTAGAGCAATATGATGCCTGCGGTGGCTCCATAGGACAGTACGAAGCTGCTTTCCAATATGGCATAGGGGCGAAGGAGCAGGGAAACCAGGAGTGCTGCGGCGAGCCTCGTCGGTGCATCCGAATAGCGTCCGCTCAGCGGCGCAGCGCCGAAGATTGCAAACATCAGTATGGCGCGCAAGAGCGATGAACCGAAGCCGATCAGCGCACCGTATGCGAAAAGCAACGTGAGCGTCAGGGCGAAGGCGTATTTCCTGGGCAAGAACCTGCCCAGCAGCCACAAAATCACGCCTGCAAGTATGCTGACATGCATGCCTGAGATGGCCAGAAGATGCGCGGCACCGGATTTTGCGTAGGCTTCACGTTCTTCATTGCTCAGGCCGCTCTTTTCACCGATCAGGAAGGCCTTTGCGACAGCTGTGTTTCTGGGGAAGAGCCGTTCAATTCGCCTGCCGATGGCAGTTTTCAGTAATTTGGGCCTGTCTGCTATGCCGGTCACAGGTGCAGAAAAGCTGGCGCTTTCGATTTCTGCCGTTGCATAAGTGCGCAAACCGTTGATGCGCAGGTAATTTGAGAAATTAAACTGGCCGGGATTGGTGCTCTCGTTGGCCCTCCATATGTGAGCCACGCAGGTAATACGCTGCCCGAGCTCCACCTGTTGCAGCAGAACCGGATCCCCGCGCAGGTAAAGGCGCAGCTTACCTTTCTGTGCATCCTCGTTAAAATGAATATCCTCAAGCACGCAGATGCTGCGCTCGGTTTCTGCGTTCCATTGGGGAACCTCGCAGATTCTGCCACTCAGTATGACATTCCGCTGATCCTCAAACGGCTGAGTGGCCGCCCAGGACAGGTTGAAGAACAGCATGCCCATGGGCAACATAGCAACCAGGATTAGAACGGCAGCTATGGAACGCCTGCGCAGCAAAGCAGCCGCGATCAGCGGTATGAGCAGAAGGGCGGCGCAGGCAGCCGGCGGGAAATTCAGCGTATAACCCAATATACAGCCCGACAGATACATCAGGGCTGCAAGCATCAGGGGACGCGTACGGATCAGCCGGGTGAACAGATCGTATTCCCGCAGTTTCATATTTTAGATCTGGTGGCATTCGCCGATGGCAACATACTGTGCATCCGGGCGGATGGTGCGGGCCTCGGCTTCATGCTGCACGGGGGTATAGCGGGGGTTCAGGTGGGTGAGCAGCAGCTTTTTCGCACAGGCGTCTTCAGCCAGCTGAGCGCAGCCCTTCGGGGAAAAATGCGGCGCAGCTTCCTTCCAATCCGCACAAAGCAGACCGGAGTCGGCGAGCAAAACGTCGGCATCCGCAGCAAATTTATCCAAACCGGGAACTTCGTTGGTGTCGCCGGTGTAGACACAGACCTTGCCATCACAGTCCGCACGCACAGCAAAGCACGCAACCGGATGGCGAACCGGGAAGAAGGTGAAGGAGATTTCGCCAATCTGTACCTCCCGCATGGGTTTCGGCGCGTAGGCCGGAATATCCAGCAGCGCCCGAACCTGCGCAGGACTTTCGGGTGTATACACGCTCAGCGGTTCGGGACGTGGATTAAACTGCAGCGCATACTGCATGGGCAGCATATCGCTCATATGGTCAAAGTGCAGGTGGCTGAGGATCACTGCGTCCAGCCGGCCGATGGGAAGATGCTTAGTAAGGTTCGCCAGAACACCTGTTCCGCAATCCAAAAGAACATTGGTTTTGCCGCTGTCGCTGGAGAGCAAATAGCCGGAGCAGGCGCCGTTTGCGCCGGGATAAGGGCCGTTGTTGCCCAGAATGGTCAATTTCATGGGAAAACCTCCTGATTCAGTTGAGTTTATTATAGCATGATTTTGTGAATGAGTTCAACCGTCGAGGCATGCTTTTGCCCGTTCCGACATAGCATGAATAGGAATCGGGGGTGGAAGTATGAATTATTTTGGTGCCTATCACTGGGATGTGCGACCGCAGGCGCTTGGCATATGCGATGCGCCGCATATTTCCAAGGGAAGGATGATGTTTTCCGGGTTTGAAACCGCGTCCAACGCTTCGGGTATGGCCATGGTGCACGGAAATATGCGAAACCGTGCGGAACTTGCACGGAGCTTGAATTGTACGCCCTATGCATCCCAGGCGGAAATCCTGCTTCGTGCCTATGAGGCTTGGGGAGAGGACTTTATTCTGCACATTGAAGGGCCTTGCATGTGTGCGGTTGCAGATGTTGATAAAGGCAGCATGATGCTTGCCCGGGACCGCATGGGCGAAACAGCCGTCTTCTACGCATGCAGGGGTCAGGGAATGGTATTTGCCGACCATCCGGATATGATACTTCGAAGCGCTTGTATAGAGCCTGTTGTGGATGGCGATGGGTTATGTGAAATCTTCGGCCTGGGCCCTGCACGCACGCCGGGAAAAACGCCCTTGAAGGGTATGAAAACTCTGGAGCCCGGCTGCATGCTCGTGTGCAGCGAAGCGGGCGTTTGTTTGCGCCGCTACCATGCGCTGGCTGCCCATGTCCATACCGAGAATGAGAAAACCACGGTTGAGCATGTACGCGAACTGCTGGAACAGAGCATCAACAGCATCGTGCATCTGCATCCGGGCTGCATGCTCTCCGGCGGCCTGGATTCCACGGCGCTGAGCGCACTGCTGAGCACGCGCATCGGCAGGCTTGAAACTTTTTCAGTGGATTACCGGGACAACGACCAGGATTTCGTTCCCAATGCATTTCGTCCGGAGATGGACGCGCCGTACATCCAGATGGCGTCAAAGCTGCTGGGCAGCCGCCACAGGAGCGTGATTCTGGAGCAGGATGCGCTGGCGGAGGCCCTGAATGCGGCCGTGCGCGCACGGGGCTTCCCGGGAATGGCGGACATCGATTCCTCGCTGCTGCTGTTCGCCCGCACGATTTCAAGGCATGCGCCGAGCGTGGTTTCAGGCGAATGCGGGGATGAGGTATTCGGAGGCTATCCATGGTTTGCGGAAGGCTGGAAGCATGCCCGGGATCGCTTTCCATGGTCGGGCTCCATGGAGCTGCGTGAGGCAATCCTGCGCCCCGAGGTGCGCGAAAAAATCGGTCTGAAGCGCTATGTACGGGACGCGCTGCAAAACTCGCTCGAAAGCTATGATGTGGCTGCGATCGAAGACGAGAACGAACGCAGACTGTTTCAGCTACAGAGACTTTGCTTCGATTATTTCATGGCCAATCTGCAGGAGCGTGCGGTGAAAATGTGCGAATGCTGCGGATTGCAGGTGCTTACGCCGCTCTGCGATGATCGCCTGGTGGAATATGTTTATAATGTTCCCTGGAAGCTCAAGCGCATGGGGGGAATGGAAAAGGGCCTCTATCGTGCAGCTGTGCAGGATTTGCTGCCCGATAAGCTGCGCATGCGCAAGAAGAGCCCCTATCCCAAGACCTGCAGCGCAGCCTATACATCCCTGATCAAAGGGAAGATGCGCGCGCTGTGCGCCGATCCGCAGGCTCCGGTATGGAAGATTGTGGACATATGCGCTATGGAAAGACTTGCCGCGTCGAAGCTGGATCCTGCGGATACACCCTGGTTTGGCCAGCTGATGGCCGGTCCGCAGATGCTGGCCTACATCCTACAGGTCAACGCATGGCTGGCAGAAAGGAATATAGCAGTCGAGCTATAGAAAGAAACCGGATGCGCCTTTGGTGCATCCGGTGTGTTTAGTTGATCGAAACTTCGCTTTCTTCCGAATCTGCTGCTTCCTGCACCAGGCCGGGATCGGGCATCAGTGCCGTCTTCAGGTAGATATTCTGGGCGAGGGAATCCACCTGCTCGCCTTCGACCAGGAAGGAAACCGCGCCGATGTGATCCAGTTCAGAGAGCGTGTTGACCATGGCATAGACCAGCAGCCTTTCCCGCTGGGGGGAAAGCCCCTGGCAGCGCGCATAGAAATTGCCTGAAAGGTTTACGGTGGCGGTTCGGTTTTCGATGATCACGCCGAGGATATCCTCCTGTGCGATTCCATCCGGGAATACGCTTTGAAGGCCCGGAAGATAGGCGTTTACAGGGTTGAGCAGCTCGGTGAGCAATCCCACGGCGGAATTGGCGGCGGACTGAGACATGGAGCACTCTGCCGCGGAGAGGTATCCGTCTTCATTCGCGAAATAGAGCAGGGCACTGCTGCCGATGGCAGGTGAGAAATCATCGCGGCGCATCAGTCCGTCTTCGAATATGATTGTGTTTCTGCGCAGCGTGGAATCCTGAACGTATTCATGATCGACGGAAATGCGCACAGCGTCAATTTCAGGTACGAAGGAACTCAGCGACAGCACGATGCTTCCGTACAGCTGCCAGGGTTCAACGCCTGCAAAGGCCAGATAGTTGGCCAGCGTGGAGGTGAAATTCAGTTCAATGATGCGTTCTCCCGCTTTGGTGGCGATGATTTCAGGCTCGGAGGCCAGCAGTTCGAGATTGCCAGGAATGGCGCTGAAACAGCATTCGCGGCGCGGACCTTCGCTCAGGGCGTTTATGATGGCGGTAATATAGCTGTCATCCTCAAAGGTCAGCGTTCGTGCTTCGGGAAGCAGGTATTTTCCGCCCTGGGCGGGGAAATAGAGCAGCACAGTTCGGTCGAAGGCGCCGTTTTCCTCGTCCAGCACACGCTGCGCTTCGGACTGCGCCTGCGCATATGCTGCGGCCAGGTTGTCCTGCTGGACAGTGAAGCAGCCCAGGGGCAGGCGGGCCACGGGATCATTGCGGCTGCCGGTGAGTACGTTGACCGCTTCAATGCCGTCCAGGCCCAGCAGCGTATTGGCAATGGAGGCACACAGGGTCAGGTAATCCTGATCGCTGCGGTTCACACCCGCTTCGATGGAGAGGTTTACAGTTGCTACGCCTGCACCGCATTCCAGGCTTACCAGGTTTGCTTCAACCGGGCGGCGGATATCGCCGTGATTTGCAGAGAGCAGTTCACGCAGGGTGTTATAAACGAGGCTTTCATCCCGTCCGACGGAAATGGTGCGCGTGACGGTTGTAAGGTTTACGCTGTTCTGGGATGCGTAGTGCAGGGTGACTTCGCGTGCGTCCATGGTGGAATCATCACCGAGAACCTGCCGGGGAAGCGCGGGTGCGGGATCGGGAAGCACGACATTCTTCAGTTCGGGAGAGGATTGGCTCACGCCGGAACAGCCGGACAGGCAGAAAGCCAGTGCAAGCATCAGTGCAAAAAGCTTGGAAAGACTGTATTTTTGCAAGCTTTTCATCTCCTTTCCGGTAAAACTGCACTTCATTGCGCCTGCTGAATGGGCAATTCAATTTCAAATGTGGTGCCCTTGCCTTCAATACTGCTGGCGGTGATGCTACCGCCGTGCTGCTGCACCGTCTGTTTGACGATGGATAGACCCAGACCGGTTCCGCCGGTGGCGCGGGAACGCGCTTTGTCCACCCGGTAGAAACGGTCGAAGATGTGGGGAAGATCGCTGGCCGGGATGCCGATGCCGGTGTCCGAAATGCGGATGATGGCCTTTTTGCCGCTGCGTGCCAGGCTGGTTTCCACCTCGCCGCCGCGGGGCGTGTATTTGATGGCGTTGTCGATTACGTTATAGAGCACCTGCTGAAGCTTGACGCTGTCGCCCATAACGGTGATTTCATCCTTCATTTCCAGGTTGATTTCAATGCCGTTTTCGCGTGCCAGGGGCAGCAGGCGCTTCACCTGCTCATCCAGCAGGGCGTTCAGGCTCATCTCCGTCAGATTCAGCTTCATGCCGCCGCTGTCGATGTTCACCAGGGTCAGAAGGTCGGACACGATGCGGTTCAGACGGTCAATCTCCTTGTTTACGTCACCGAGAAAATCCTTGGTCATGGCGGGGTCCAGCGGATCCTGGTAGACTAGGGTTTCGATGAGGATCTTCATGGTGCTCAGCGGGGTTTTGAGCTCATGGGATGCGTTGGATACGAACTGACTTCTGGTTTTATCCAGGGCTTCAATCTTTTCGGACATGGAGTTGAAAGCCAGCGCCAGTTCAGAAAACTCATTGTGCCCGCGCACATTTACTCGCGCGGAGAGATCGCCGCCGGTCATCTTCTGGATACCTTCGTTCAGTTCGCCGATGGGGCGTGTGATGGAGCGCATGACGATCAGGCTGATGATGACCACCAGCGCCGCAACAACGAACATCCACACGAGGATCTTCAGCTGGATGCTGTGTAGGTTTTCATAGATTTCCTGTACCGCAGAAACAAACACAAGCACGCCGACACACACGCCGTCGCGATAGACGCCGTGGGCGTACAGGCCGCTCATGGAGCGCACATTCTCATAGAAGGAGAGGGCGCTGCGGATCCAGAAATTACCGGATTCTCCTGCGTCATAGAAGCCGTAATCGCTCTGAGCGCCTGCAAGCACATTTGCAACCTCGCGGTTGGGGAAGCGGGTGCCGGAGAGCAGGGAAGAGGTATCGGCTTGCACGACGCCGTATTGATCCACCACAAGCACGCGCCCGGCGTTTTCATCCGCAGTGCCGCGCGCGAGGGTGAGCATAGTTTCAATATCAAGCGCGACCAGAGAGTCACCAATCTGCTCGGAGAGCGATTGTGCAATTCTCTGGTCGTCACGTATGCGCTGGGTGAAGAGGTTCTCGCCGACCAGCTGGATCAGGGAAACCGCAACAGCCGAAAAGGCCACCACGATGATCAGCAGGTAGGCAAATACGATCTTCCAGCGTATGGAATGAAGCGTTTTTTTAATCCTTGTCAGTAAAATAGTAGCCAACTCCCCACTTGGTGAAGATGTATTCAGGCTGGCTGGGAACGCGTTCGATCTTTTCACGCAGGCGGCGGATGTGTACGTCTACGGTGCGCAGATCGCCCAGGTAATCATACTTCCAGATGGTTTCAAGCAGGCTTTCACGGCTGAAAACCTTGCCGCGGTTGGTCACGAACAGCTGCAATAGATCGAATTCCTTGGCGGTGAGGTTGACTTCCTTGCCGGCCACGGTGACGCTGCGGTTGTTCATGTTCAGCTGCATATCGCGCACGGTGATGATGCGCTGGCCGGATTCACGCTGGGTCATGGCGGTACGGCGGAAGATGGTCTTGATGCGGGCCTTGACCTCCAGAATGTTGAAGGGCTTGGTCATGTAATCGTCCGCGCCGTATTCCAGGCCGAGGATCTTGTCCATGTCGTCGCCCTTGGCGGTGAGCATGATGATCGGAACATTGCTGCGCTCACGGATGCGCTGGCAAACCTCCATTCCCTCGATCTTGGGCAGCATGACGTCCAGAAGAATCAGGTCGTACTGGCCTGCGAAGAACTTGGAAACGGCTTCTTCGCCGTCCTGGGCGGAATCTGTCTCGTAGCCGTCCTGTTCAAGAGAATATTTCAAACCTTTTACGATCAAAGGCTCGTCGTCAACGATCAAGATTTTTTTTGCCACTTTGCGACCTCCAGATTGTAGTTTATCCGAAAAAACCTTTATGTAAACATTACAGGTTCATGATTTCGTCAATATTATTATACACGACCCACCGAAGGATTTCAAGTGGAGCATTGTAAATGTTAGAATTTTCTGTTTCTATGTACAAAACGCTGCAAAGATGTTATAATATATACTGTTACAATATGCAATCCGTTCGCATGTGCGCACGAAAACATACTGAATTTGGAGGACACTCAATTATGCTTCGCAGGCTTACTGCGCTTTTAAATCTACTTATCATTATTGCTCTGCTGTTGGGTGGTACGACTCTGGCCGCAACGCCGGAGGATTATAATTATGATGATCCTTCGCTGCTCACGGCCGACCAGCTCTATTCCCAGGCGGCCATTCTGATCGACGCGGACTCCGGAGATGTGCTCTTTTCCAAGAATGAGCGCGTGCGCATGCACCCAGCCAGTACCACGAAGATCATGACCCTGCTGCTGGGCATCGAGAGCGGCTATCCGCTGGATCAGCAGATTGCGATTCCCCAGGCTGCGGCCAATATCGCAAAGGACAGCACCTTGGTTCCCGTGTTCCCAGGCGAGACCATGACCTTCGGCGATCTGCTGGTGGGCTTCATGCTCAACTCCGGCAACGACGGCGCCAATGCGGTTGCGGTCATCGTGGCAGGTTCCGAGGAAAACTTTGTTGCAAAGATGAATGCCCGCGCGGCTGAAATCGGCTGCATCGACACCCACTTTGCAAACGCCCACGGCTACACCGACCAGAATCATTACACCACGGCTTACGACCTGGCGCTCATCACCAAGGTGGCCATGGAGAATGAAACCTTCCGCAATATCGTTGCCATGCCCAGGGCCCAGATCACCGTGAATGAACGCGGCAGGCTGAATGTCGGCGGCAAGCACCTGATGATGGAAGAGGATTCCGGCTTCTATTATGAGGGCACCATCGGCGTAAAGACCGGTACCACCACCGCGGCAGGCAAGTGCTACGTCGGCGCGGCCGAGAAGGACGGCGCAACCCTCATCAGCGTCATCATGAAGGCTGAAGCCGAGAACCATCGCTGGGTGGATACCTCCCGCCTGTTCGACTATGGCTGGACCTGCTACGATACCTATACCCTCGACCAGATGTATGAAGTTGCCAGTTCCAGGATTGCCAGCTTCGTCATCTCCAATGCAAGCGAAGACGATCCCTTCGGCGGCAGGCTGGATCTCGAGATCGCTCAGATCAGCAATACCGACTATCTGCGCATGATCGAACGCGAAAATGAAAATGCACTCGGCGCCGCCGTGAACGATTTCATCTCCAAGGCCAAGGTTGAAGTCACCCACGATCTTACTGCTCCGATCTCCATGGGCGAAATCGTAGGTAATTTCAGCTACTTCGATACCGCTACCGGCAATACCGTCACCGCAAAGCTGGTGGCAGGACGCGATGTGGCGGAGCGCGTTGAGCGCATGAGCCTCACCGATTTCTTCCCGTTCCTGAAGATCTTCGGAAACAGCGTATTCCTGGTGCTTCTGGCAGTGCTTGCGCTGCTGATCATCCTGATCATGCTGCTGATCGCCAGCCGCCGTGCTGCACGCCAGCGCCGCCGCCGCAGGATCTATGAACAGCGCAGGGCGGAATACATGCGCCAGCAGCACATGCAGGCCAGCCGGGGATATGACCAGCGGCGTTCCTCCCCGCAGAGGAACCGGTCCGGCTACCGCCGCGATTCCCGCCGTCCGCGCTAAAACGAAACGATCGAATCATTCAAATGTATAAATCCCCCGGATTCCACCCATTATTTGGAGGAAGAAGGGGGATTTTCCATGCATAGAATATATGATTTGAAATGGAACGAAATACTGAAGTCTGTGACTGCATTTATCAGGAAGCATTCAGGCCAGATTGCCTATTATGCCTGTGTTGCGCTGGTGCTGACTGCGGTTGCAGTGGCTGCTGAGCGTCTCAGGCCGGATTCCGGGATGGAGGAGACGCTGGTTCTGCCTGCGGTGGAGCTTAATGTGCCTGAGGTGGAGAAAGCTGAGCCGAGGCTTCAGGTGCCGGAGGGAATGATAGAGCTTCGCGCCTATGCCGGTCAGCCTGAATGGAACAGTGTGCACGGTCATTGGGAGACCCATACGGCTGTGGATTTCGGCTGTTCCGATGGAACGGTGCGCAGCTTTTCCGGCGGAACCATCAAAACCATTGGAAAAAGCGGCGTATACGGCGGCTTTGTGGAGGTTGAACAGGACGATATGCTGCTGCGGTATGCATCCATCGAGCCTTCCGATAACCTGCGGATTGGAGATGCAGTTGAGAAAGGGGATACCATCGGCACTGCGGACGACAGCATGCCCGGGGAAGCGTATATGGAAGGACATCTGCATCTGGAAATTGTGCGCGACGGTATTTGCCTGGATTTGGACAAGGAACTGGATAAAAGCTGATTGACTGTTTTATAAAATATGGTATAATTGTTCTTTGATAATCTGTACGTGCATATACAGGAAGAAATGCGGAGGCATGACTACCATGGCGAGACTTTGGGCGAGAATCATCGTAAAGCACAGGATTGCGCAGCAGGCAACGGCTCCCTGTACGCCGGATGGCGTGGATGAGGCGCTGACCCAGCTCTGCCATGAATTCGATATTCCCTGCCCACTGTGGCTGCGCAAGCATGAAAACGAATTCGAAGCCTTCCGTCATACGGCGTTTCTGCCGGAGCATTTCATGGAGGAAGTGCCCTTTCAGAAGCTGGAGATCGAGTATCTGGATGATGAGGGTAAGAAGCGCAAGAGCAACGATCCGCGCAATCAGTTCGATTGACGCGCCGATATACAGGAGTACAAGCAGACTATGAACAAAAAGAATTGGATGAACCTGCCCAATCTGCTCACCAGCATACGCATACTGCTGGTGCCTGTGCTGCTGGCTGCGTTCTTTGGTTCGCCGAAGGACAGGCAGCTGCCCTCGCTGATCATCTTCCTTGTGGCCGGCCTGACTGATTGCATCGACGGCTATATTGCCCGGAAGTTCAACCAGATCACCAGCCTCGGCAAAATTCTGGATCCCATCGCGGACAAGCTGCTCACGACTTCAACCCTGCTGTGCCTGGCCTGGCTGAAGGCGATCAACTGGGTCGCGCTGGGTGTGATCGTGGTGAAGGAAATGTACATGGCCTGGGGCGCGGCGAAATGCCTGCGCAGGAAGATCACGATCCAGGCAGATATTTACGGCAAAGTCGCTACATTGCTGTTCTATCCTGCGGTGATTCTCTGCTGGCCCTGGCATGGCAACCTGGTATTGGGCAGTATCGGCAGGGTATTGATTTACATTTCGCTGGTTTGCTCGGTGGTTGCAGCGGTGCATTACACCATTGATTCGGTTAAAAAATGGAATGAAATCAAAGCAGGCATGAACGCGCATTGACGGAATGAAGTTTTTGTGCTATAATCTGCGAGGATAAAATGCCAATGAGGAAGAGGAGTAGCGCTTGCGCATCCAAAGAGAGGGCGGCTCGCGGCTGAAAGGCTGCCCGGACAGGCGGAGTGTGAAGTCGCTTCCGAGGCGGCGCGGTGAACGGAGTAGCTGTGCGGGGTGCGCCCCTTAAAGCGTAAAGAGGCCCGGGAAAACCTGGGTGAATAAGGTGGTACCGCGGAACATACCCGCCCTTTGGGTTTGTTTCGCGTTTTTTGTTTTGGAAGGAGCAGGAAGCTTGGATTCGATCAAAAGGATACTCTCCGGCGCAAAGGTGGATATTTCAAGGGTCAATCCCTTCGGACTGATCCTGATGGCCGCAGCTGTGGCGATGGTCGCCCTTGCAGACATGCTTGCCCGGAAGATACATCCTGAAGCTCCTGAAGGAACAAGGAACGCCATCAAAATCATCGGTCTCGTCATCTGCGCAGGCGGCGCGCTGCTTGCGATACTGGGATAATTCTTAGGAGGAAACTATGGAGAACAGAGAATTCACGATGGAGAAAGTCTATCAGCCCCAACAGATTGAAAACCGCATCTACGAAAACTGGGAGAATTCCGGCGCATTCAAGCCCGTTATGCATCCCGGTAAGAAGGCATTCACCATCGTAATGCCCCCGCCGAACATCACCGGCCAGCTGCACGTCGGCCACGCCCTGGACGAAATGCCCCAGGATGTTCTCATCCGCTACCACCGCATGAAGGGCGATCCCACCCTGTGGGTTCCCGGCACCGACCACGCCGCCATCGCAACTGAGGTGAAGGTTGTGGAAGCCCTGGCCAAGGAAGGCCAGTCCAAGGCAAGCCTGGGTCGTGAAAAGTTCCTGGAGCGCACCTGGGAGTGGAAGAAGGAATACGGCGGACGCATCGTCAAGCAGCTGCGCAAGCTGGGCGTTTCCTGCGACTGGAGCCGTGAACGCTTCACCATGGACGACGGCCTCTCCAAGGCTGTTCGCGAAACCTTTGTTCGCCTGTACGAAAAGGGCCTGATCTATCAGGGCTGGCGCATGATCAACTGGTGCCCCTGCTGCCAGACCTCCATTTCTGACGCAGAAGTAGAATATGAAGAGAAGGGCGGTTCCTTCTGGCATCTGCAGTATCCGGTCAAGGAAACCGGCGAATACCTGACCCTCGCCACCACCCGTCCCGAAACCATGCTGGGTGATACCGCCGTGGCCATCAATCCCGAGGATGAGCGCTATGCCCATCTGCACGGCTGCCACGTGGTTCTGCCCCTGATCAATAAGGAAATCCCGATCGTGTGCGACGAGCACGCCGATATGACCAAGGGTACCGGCGTCGTCAAGATCACTCCCGCGCACGACCCCAACGACTACGAAGTCGGCAAGCGCCACAACCTGCCCATGGTGCGCGTGTTCACCTACGACGGCTATATGACCGGCGCAAAGGAAGCTGCTGAGAACGCAGAGTGGATCGCCAGCGGCCGCGCAACCGCCGATGAACCCGTGGTTCTGGATTGCGGCAAGTATGCAGGTATGACCACCGCAGACGCCCGCAAGGCCATCGTTGAGGACCTGAAGGCACTGAACCTGCTCAAGAAGATCGAGCCCATCAGCCACGAAGTCGGCACCTGCTATCGCTGCCATCACACCATCGAGCCCATGGTTTCCAAGCAGTGGTTCGTAAAGATGGAGCCCCTGGCCAAGCCCGCCGTTAAGGTTGTAAAGGACGGCGAACTGCGCTTCGTTCCCGAGCGCTTCGAAAAGACCTACCTGAACTGGATGGAAAACACCCGTGACTGGTGCATCTCACGTCAGCTGTGGTGGGGCCATCGCATCCCGGCCTTCTACTGCGATGACTGCGGCGAACTGAGCGTCACCCGTGAAGATATCACCGTTTGCCCGAAGTGCGGCAAGCCCGTGCGCCAGGATGAGGACGTTCTGGATACCTGGTTCTCCTCTGCGCTGTGGCCCTTCTCCACGCTGGGCTGGCCCGAGGAGACCGAGGATATGAAGAATTTCTATCCCAACAGCGTGCTCTCCTGCGGCTACGACATCATCTTCTTCTGGCTGGCCCGCATGGTTTTCTCCGGCATTGAGCAGACCGGCAAGTGCCCCTTCAGCGTTGCGCTGATACACGGCCTGGTGCGCGACGCACAGGGCCGCAAGATGAGTAAGTCCCTGGGCAACGGCATCGATCCCATCGAGGTCATCGACAACTACGGCGCCGACGCACTGCGCTTCTCCCTGATGATGGGCGTTGCACCCGGCGCAGACGTACGCCTGTCCAACGAGAAGATCGAAACCTACCGCAATTTCTGCAACAAGATCTGGAACGCAAGCCGCTTCGTGCTGATGAACCTGGACGGCTTCAAGCCCGAGGGCGTGCCCTCTGCCGATAAGCTCTCCATCGCAGATAAGTGGATCCTCACCGTCTATCAGAACGCCGTGAAGTCCATCACCGATAACCTGGAGAACTTCGACCTGGGCCTGGCTGCCACAAAGCTGTACGATTTCGTATGGTCCGATTTCTGCGACTGGTACATCGAAATCGCCAAGCAGGGCCTCTATGCTGAGGACGGCGAAGTGAAGAAGACCACCCAGGAAGTGCTGCTGCATGTGCTTACCGGCATCCTGAAGCTTCTGCATCCCTACATTCCGTTCATCACCGAGGAGCTCTACAGCTACCTGCCCAACTCCGAAGGCATGCTGATCACCGCATCCTGGCCCGAGGTTGACGAAAAGCTCAACTTCGCCGAGGAAGCCGCACACTTCGAGGGCGTGATGGAGGTTATCCGCACCATCCGCAACCTGCGTGCTGAAATGAACGTTGCTCCCGCCAAGCGTGCAACCCTGATCCTCAAGCCCCACGACGGCTGGAAGGACGCCCTGGCAGCTGCAGAAGGCTACTTCAAGCGTCTGGCCGGCGCAAGCGGCGTGGAATTCATCGATGCTGCGACTGCCAACCCCGAGAAGAGCGCTTCTGCCGTCACCGCTCCCTGCGAGCTGTTCATCCCGTTGGGCGAACTGGTTGACATCGACAAGGAAATTCAGCGCCTGACCAAGGACCTGAAGAATGTCGAAGGCGAAATCGCCCGTGCAAACGGCAAGCTCAACAATGCAGGCTTCATCGCCAAGGCTCCCGCAGCTCTGGTCGAGAAGGAGAAGGAAAAGCTGGCCACCAACGAAGGCCTGCTCGAAAAGCTCAAGGCCCGCATCGCCGAAATGGAAGCTCTCCGCTAAGCAAATCTTTTACCCAACCCCGAACCGGGGTTGGGTTTTCTCATGGTTCAAGATAAGCGTGTACGGTGCGTATGGTGCTTTCATATTCTTTTTCAGGAATGATTATTTGTATGTGATCCTGCATATGAATGATATGAATGGGATTCAGGATGCTTTGCAGCTGTTGCAGTGCGCATTTCTGCAAACCAAAGGCACGCACCGCGCAGACGGGAACACTGCCGGCCATCGGAATGCTGTGAAGCAGGGGGGAGCTTGTTGAATCTCTGGAGGAATCGCCAAGCATATACAGTCCGCGCTGACCGGTTACGCAGTGGACGGCTTCGCTGGTGTGCTCGCTGATTCTCGTGCCGGGTGAGCCGGGGGAGAAGGTGTTTTTGAGCACCGTTTCAATCCCGGTTCCCTTCAGGGGCGCCAGTGCGTCCGGGTGCAATAGCTTCGCTCCGGCTGCGGCGATGTGCTCCATCTGCGTAAGGGAAACCTGCAGGTTACGGCGCGCATTGGGAACGATGCCGGGATCTGCGGTGTAGAGTCCGTCCACATCCGTCCAGTTTTCGTAGAGGTCGGCATTGAGGGCAGCTGCCAGTAAGGCGCCGCTTACATCTGATCCGCCACGGCTGAAGGTGCATATACGCCCGGAGGCATCCCTGCCGTAGAAGCCGGGAATAACGGCGCATTCGAGGGGTAAAAGTTGATTTCGGACAGCAGCTCCGGTTTTATCGAAATCTATATTTCCATGATCATCAAAGAAAAGAAGCTCCTCTGCATCCACGAAGGGTATTTTTGCATACGCAGCGAAGAGCTTGGCGCACAGGTATTCACCCCTGCTGGCTACGTAATCGGAAGAGGCGTGCAGATTGTGCTTGATCTGCGCAAATTCCGCTTCCAGATTGAATTCAGGGCAGAGCGCATCGCGTATGGATGCATAACGTTCAAAAATCTGGGCCAAAATGGAAGTATCCCCATGTTGGGACGCTTCGTATGCCTGGTAGAGCATATCTGTAATCTTCCTGTCATCCGGATGGCGTTTGCCCGGAGCCGACAAAACAATATATCTGCGGGAGGCGTCGCTCTGAACGATGCGGTTGACGCGCACAAACATACCTGCATCCGAAACGGAGCTTCCTCCGAACTTACATACGGTCAAGGACATGGCGTTCCCTCCGATTTCAGCAAAAAAGTCACACTGTATCCTATGCAGCGCAGGAAAATGGGTTCGGAAGGAATTTGAAGTGCATCAAACCGAAAAATTTTGATGAAGACAGAGGAATTCGGGGGTCCTTTGTTGTATTTATACCAATACAATTTTGTACGATGAACAAAATAATGTATGAAAAATCTGTCATGCAGAAATTTGTTGTAAATTGTCGAATTGATGCAGGAAAAGCGATTTGCCCGGCGAATAGAATTAAGGTCGCGCCGGATGGAAGGATTGGGTGAGTAGGCGGAATGGCAAGATACACAGATGCGTTTCTGGATGAACTGCGCTCGCGGGTCAGCCTGGAAGAAGTTGTATCCGAATATGTTCCGCTGAAACAGAAGGGTCGGCGCTTCTGGGGCTGCTGCCCCTTTCATAATGAAAAAACGCCTTCCTTCTCGGTGGATTCCGAATCGCAGTTGTACTATTGCTTCGGATGCCACAAGGGTGGAACGGCGCTTAATTTCGTTATGGAAATGGAGCGTATGGATTTTCAGGAGGCCGTGAAGCATCTCGCAGAGCGTGCGCACATGGAAATTCCTGAATCGGCGCCTGCACGCAATGATAAATCGTCCGTTACTTCTCAAGAGCGAGAGCGCATTTACGAAGCAAACGTAATTGCCGCCCGCTATTTTCATTCTGTTTTGTGGACGGACGAAGGCGCTCAGATGCTTTCCTACCTCTATAAACGCGGACTGACCGACGGCGATATCCGCCGCTTCGGCCTGGGCGCTTCGCCCAAGGGCTGGGACACGCTGATTCGTTACCTGGGAGAACAGGGCTATGAGCCGCAGCTGCTCAAAAAAGCTGGTCTCGCAGTGGAAAAGGACGGCAAGTTCTACGATATGTTCCGCGGACGTGCAATCTTTCCGATCATCAATGCTCAGGGCAAGGTGCTGGGTTTCGGCGGCCGTGCCATGGGCGATGCGCAGCCCAAATATCTCAATACCCCGGACACGCCCGTGTTCAATAAGCGTCAGGGTCTGTATGCCCTGAATTTCGCCCGCAAGGAGCGGGAAGCGGGACGGTTGGTTCTGGTAGAAGGATATATGGACACAGTTTCCCTTCGCAAATACGGCGTGAAGGGCGTGGTTGCCACATTGGGAACCGCGCTGACGCCGGAACAGGCGCGCCTGATCAAGCGTTATGCGCCTGAAGTGTGGATCAGTTACGACGGAGACTCCGCCGGACAGAAGGCGGCGCTCCGTGCCCTGGAAATCTTTGATACGCTGGAAGGACTTACGCCCCGGGTGCTGGATTATCCCGCAGGGCAGGATCCGGATGACTATATCCGCGCCCACGGAATCGAAGGTTTTGAGCGACTTCCGCGCTATGATGCGGCTGAATACCGCATGCTGCGTGCGCGGGACGGGCTTGATCTCACCACCCAGGACGGCATGACCCAGTATGCGCTGCGCTGCTGCGAAATCCTGAAGAAGGTAAAGGATCCCATCGTGATGGAAAATCACCTGCGTGCGCTGGTGAACCAGACCGGTTACGATCGGGAAATCCTGCTTCGTCAGATAGGCGTGGTGCAGAAGGACGCCAAGCCCAGGGAATACCGTCCCCGCAACGGGGAAAAGGAACGCCCCGGCGAGGCCATCCTTGCAGAACGCGCGCTTTGGACGCTGCTTTCCATGAATGCCATCCCGGCGGCAATGGTCAAGGTGGAGGACTTTTCCCGGGAAATCCACCGAAAGGCCGCTGAATGGATGCTGGACGGCAAAAATGCCGCCGCCTTTGTGGAAACCATTGAGGATGAAACCCTTCGCAGCGAAGCCATGCAGGCGCTTAACTATGCGCCCCTGCCCGAGGAGCATGAAGAGCGCATGAAGCTCGCACAGGCGGGCATTCAGACCATTCGTCGTGACCGCCTTCGCAGGCGCATGGCGGAGATCAATGAAGAAATCAAGACTGCGGATTCAAGCCGCAAGATGGAGTTGTACAAACAAATGCAAGCCATTACACAGGCTTTGGAGGACTGACCGGTCGAAAGGAGTGCCCCTAACTATGAACAAGTCGGCAGCAAATATGGAAACGATAAAGGCCCGCATCAGCGAGCTGATCGAGACCGGAAAATCCAAGGGCATGCTCACCTATAAGGAAATCGTGGAAATGCTGGGCGATATCGAAATGGATAGCGAACAGTTTGACCGCGTTCTGG
>JAGBAU010000267.1 GCA_017938785.1 Clostridia bacterium | reverse complement strand
GGCGACGGCAACTTCCCGGCGGATTCCATGGGCAAGCGGTGCGTGCGCTGCGATGGACACTCCGTTCCCGAGCTGCTGGACGCTATCTTACAGCTGTTTCCGCTGGATGATTTTGTGGCCGAACCCGTCACCCTAATGGAAGTGGTTCCCGGCAGCATTCCCTGGGATGAGCCGCCTGTGTGGAGCGAGTTCCGCGAAATCATCGAAAAGCATGAACCCGGCACAAAGATCGGCTTCTGTGAGCGCTTTGAATTCTACGAGCGCAGCAAGAAAGCCTACGCCACCATCCAGACCGGGGAAAGAGCGCTCTACGCCTGTATCATCCTGAAAAAGGGCGTTATCCGCAGCTGAAAAGCCCGCATGAAACACCGCAGACACGCATAACCATGCGGTTGATTTATCATTTATTCTTGTAATTGATAAGCCCCAATTTGAATCCAGTACGGTCTCAAGGCCGCACGTCGCGCTCCCCAGTTCTCCAAGCGCTAATCTGGAGAAAATATACACGAAAATCACTGGTTTTTGTGGCATATCAACGAAAAGCCCCCTCTGCTTCGGCAGAAGGGGCTTTTTTCTTTCTGGCGGGTTGTTTTTGATAGGGGGAAGATTTGGAAATAAACTGGGCATTGTTTTTCAGAAAATACTTGACATTCCATTGAACTGCAAATATAATTAGTTAGACTAAATAAACGATGGAGGCGACGCTATGGATCCGTTTCTGAATGCCTTGAATGAAATGCTCACCACAACCTACCGCTCAATATGCAAGGTAGAGGAGCTCATGCTGCAGCACCTGAGTGATAACAAGCTGAGCATAAGCGAGATGCACATGCTGGAGAGCATTGGCAAACATGGCTCTGCTGTGACCGCGACGGACATCGCACAGGATCTGGATATTACACCGCCCTCCGTAACCGCCATGCTGAAGAAGCTGGAAAAGAAGGGCTTTATCACCAAAGATCGTTCCGGGGAAGACGCCCGCCGGGTACAGATTGTGCTGACCCATGAAGGCAGGCGCGCGGAAATCGCCCATCGCTATTTTCACCGCAAGATGGTGCGCGCCATCACCAAGGATCTGTCTCAGGCGGAATGCAACGCCATCCTTTCCGGATTGCAGAAGATGAATTCCTTCCTGCAGATGGGCCTGGATGAATTTGCCCGCGGAAAGGATGAACTGCAATGAGAATCCTGGGAACGGGCAGCGCATTGCCCGCCTATACGCTTACCAACGACCGCCTGACTAAGTTCCTGGATACCAGTGATGAATGGATTCGTACCCGTACGGGCATCTGCTCCCGTCAGATCATGACCGATGAAAATCTTGTGCAGCTGGCCCGGGAGGCTGCGCTGTGCGCCCTGGAAAACGCTGGAATGAGCGCCGCAGGTATTGATTTTATCATCTGCACCACCGTGCAGGGGGATACCGTTACCCCCTCCATGGCCTGTGTTTTGCAGAAGGAAATCGGCGCGAACTGTCCGGCGTTGGATGTGAACGGCGCATGTGCCGGTTTCATTTATGCCCTGGATTTTGCAGACGCCTACCTGAAGGCGGGCAAGGCAAAGCGCATCCTGATTATTTCCGCCGAGGGCATGAGCCGTCTGACTGACTGGACCGACCGTTCCACCTGTGTGCTCTTCGGAGACGGCGCAGGCGCGGCGGTGGTGGATGGGGAAGAGAACCTGTTCAGCGCGCATCTGACCAGCGATGGCAACGCACAGCCGCTGAATATCCTGCCGGATACCGGTAACAGCCCCTTCCTGAAGGACCATCATCCCATGCGCAGGCTGTACATGGATGGGCAGGAGATTTATAAATTTGCCGTATCCCATTCTGTATCTGATTTGCAGGAGGTCATCCATACCGCAGGTGCGGCCCTGGACGACGTGAACCATTACCTGCTCCACCAGGCCAACAAGCGCATTGTGGATGCGGTGCGCAGCCGCCTGAGGCAGCCGCCGGAGAAGTTCCCCGTCAACGTGAATGTGCGCGGCAACACTTCCTCCGCCAGCATTCCGATTCTGCTGGATGAGGAGAACCGGGCAGGACGTTTCCGCAAGGGTGACCTGCTGGCCATGAGCGCCTTCGGTGCAGGCCTGACCACCGGCGCATGCATCATCGAATGGACCCGGGACTGAGTCCCGTTCCAGATAAATCATAAAGAAGATTATTGGAGGAAAATACCATGAATTTTGAAACGCTCGCAGCCAAGCTGGCCGATTATAAGGGCATCGACGTAAACACCATCACCCTGGATTCCACTTTCGAAGACCTGGCCCTGGATTCCCTGGACATCGCTGATCTCGTCATGCAGATCGAGGATGAAATGGGCATCAACATTGAACTGGATCCCGAAGTGAAGGACATGAAGGCACTGGTTGCCAAAATCGAAGAGGCACAGGCATGATTCATACCGATATTTGCGATCGGATCGGCATTGAATATCCGATCTTTCAGGGCGGCATGGCCTGGATCAGCGAGCACAAGCTGGCTGCGGCCGTATCCAATGCGGGCGGCATGGGTCTGATCTCCGCCATGAACGCGGACGGCGAATACCTGCGAAAAGAGATTCGCGCCTGCCGGGAGCTCACTGATAAGCCCTTCGGCGTAAATGTGATGCTGATGAGCCCCTTCGCAGCCGAGGTTGCAAAGGTCATCCTGGAGGAAAAGGTACCCGTGGTTACCACCGGCGCAGGTCTTCCCGGCATTTACATGAAGGAATGGGTGCCTGCTGGCATCAAGGTGGTGCCTGTGGTTCCTTCCACTGCCATTGCAAAGCGCGTTGTGCGAGATGGCGCCACCGCAGTGATTGCTGAGGGCATGGAGTCTGGCGGCCACATCGGCGAGCTGACCACCATGACCCTGGTTCCCCAGGTTGCGGATGCTGTGGACGTGCCCGTGCTGGCGGCCGGCGGCATCTGTGATGGACGCGGTATTGCGGCAGCGTTTATGCTGGGCGCACAGGGCGTACAGGTGGGTACCCGCTTCCTCGTGGCAAAGGAATGTCAGGTGCATCCCAACTACAAGGAGAAGATTCTCAAGGCCCGCGACATCGATACCGTGGTTACCGGCAAACGCCTGGGCCATCCGGTGCGCTGCCTGAAGAACATCATCGCCCGGGAGATGGGCGAAATGGAATACAATTCCAATATCACTAATGAAGAAATCGAGCGCCACGGCGCAGGCGCACTCCGCCGCGCAGCTGTGGAAGGCGATGTGGTGCACGGCACCGTGATGTCCGGCCAGATCGCCGCCATCGTCAATAAGGAGCAGAGCGCAGCAGAAATTATCCGAGAGATGTTTACGGAAGCGGAAGCGCTGCTCTCGGAGGGTAAAAAATGGCTTCGATAGTATTCATGTTCGCCGGTCAGGGTGCGCAGTATCCGGGCATGGGCAAGGAGCTGTACGAAAGCTCTCCGGCTGCGAGGCGCATTTTTGACCGGGCAGAGGAAATTCGTCCCGGCACCATCGATATGTGCTTCAATGGTCCTGCCGAGGAACTGAACCGCACCATCAATACCCAGCCCTGTCTGTTCACCATGGATTATGCCTGTGCGCAGGCCGCCGTGGAAGCGGGAATCCAGCCTGATTTTTGCGCGGGTTTCTCCCTGGGCGAAGTGGCTGCTGCGGGTTTTGCCGGAATTATGGATTTTGACGAGGCATTTCGCTTTGTGATCCGCCGCGGCGAGGAAATGCAGAAGTGCGCCGAAAAGCTGCAGGGAGCCATGGGCGCTGTGCTGCGCCTGGGCGCTGAACAGGTGGAGGGCATTTGCCGGGAATTCCCGGATCAGGCCTATCCCGTAAACTATAATTGTCCTGGTCAGACCGTGGTTGCCTGCCGTGCAGATTGTTTTGATGCGATTGCTGCGCGTGTTGCCCAGGAAAAGGGACGCATGATGCGTCTGATGGTAAGCGGCGCTTTCCATACGCCCTGGATGGGCGAAGCTGCTGCCGCGCTGAAGGAATATCTTGACAGCAGAAGGCTGAATGCTCCCAAGCTTCCGCTCTATGCCAATTTCAATGCGCAGCCCTACGGGGAAAACGCCGCAGAGCTTCTGGCAAAGCAGGTTTGCAATCCCGTGCGCTGGCAGCAGACCATTGAAAACCTGCGCAGTGCAGATACTTTCATTGAACTCGGCGCAGGCAAGACCCTCTCCGGGCTGGTGAAGAAAACCCTGCCTGATGCGCAGGTGTTCAAGCTGGAAACGCCGGAGGACATTCAAAAGATCAAGGAGGCCGTTTATGCAGGGTAAAATTGCACTGGTAACCGGCGGCTCCCGCGGCATCGGCCGCGCTATTTCACTGAAGCTGGCGGAAAAGGGCTGTGATGTGGCTGTACTCTATGCCGGAAATGCAGCCGCTGCCGAAGAAACGCTGAAGCTGATCCGCGAAAAGGGTGCGCGCGCCATGGTCGTTCAGTGCGATGTGGCGAATGAAGCGCTGGTGAGTGAAGCTTTCAGGCAGGTATGTGGAGAACTGGGCACGCCGGATATCCTCGTGAATAATGCAGGCGTCATCCGCGATAACCTGGCCATGCGCATGAAGACAGAAGATTTCCGTGCCGTTCTGGAAACCAACCTGACGGGCGCATTTAACATGATCCATGCCGTTCTGCCGCAGTTTCTGCGCAGAAGAAGCGGCAGAATCATCAACATTGCATCCGTTTCCGGCATGATGGGAAATGTGGGTCAGGCCAATTATGCCGCCAGTAAGGCGGGTTTGATCGGGCTCACCAAAACCATTGCCCGGGAATGTGCATCCCGCGGAATCACGGTCAATGCCGTGGCTCCGGGCTTCATTGAAACGGACATGACCGCATCCATGCCCGAAGCCGCCCTCAAGGCGGGCGTTGCAGCCGTGCCGATGGGCCGCATCGGAAAGGCAGAAGACGTGGCAAACGCAGTGGCCTTCCTCGCTTCGGATGAAGCCGGATACATCACCGGCTGCACGATCAAGGTGGACGGCGGCATGTATATCTAATCCCAGGAGGTAAGTATGAACAGGGTTGTGATTACAGGCATGGGTGCAATTTCACCCATTGGCTGCGATATAGAAACCGTATTTGAAAGCCTGAAAAAAGGCGTTTGCGGCGTGGGGAAGATCACCCGCTTCGATCCTTCCGGCACGAAGATTTCTGTAGCGGCGGAGGTAAAGGATTTCAATCCCGCAGACCACGGCATCGCCCGGGGCGACGCCCGCCGCATGGATCTGTTTACCCAGTATGCCGTGGCTGCGGCTGTGCAGGCCGTTTCAGACAGCGGTATAGATGGAAAGATTGATCCCGACCGTTTCGGCGTGTATGTGGGCAGCGGCATCGGCGGCATTTCCACCATGATGACGGAATGCGATAAGCTGGACAAGCGCGGGCCTTCCCGAATCTCTCCGCTGTTCGTGCCCATGATGATTTCCAACATCGCCGCGGGCAATATTGCCATACGCTTCGGCTGCAAGGGTCCCAGCCTTCCCGTGGTCACTGCCTGCGCAACTTCCACGAATACCATCGGCGAAGCATACCGCGCCATCAAGCACGGCTACGCCGACGCCATCATCGCCGGCGGAAGCGAAGCTTCCATCAATCCTTTGGCGGTGGGAGGTTTTGCAAACTGCAAGGCTCTGACCGAAGCCGACGCCCCCGATGCGGCGTCCCTGCCCTTTGATAAGCGCCGCGGCGGCTTTGTGATGGGCGAGGGCGCGGGCATCGTCATTCTGGAAAACTACGATCACGCCGTTGCACGCGGTGCGAAGATCTATGCGGAACTGTGCGGCTACGGCAACACCTGCGACGCCCACCACATCACCGCACCCGCACCGGACGGCGAAGGCGGCGCAAGGGCAATACGCGAAGCATATGCCGAGGCAGGAAACCCTGAGGGTGTTCTCTACATCAATGCCCATGGTACCGGCACCCACCTGAACGATTCCATCGAAACCATGGCCATCAAGAAGGCGCTGGGCGAGGAAAAGGCAAGGGGTGCGCTGGTCAGTTCCACCAAGTCCATGACCGGCCACATGCTGGGCGCTGCGGGTGCGATAGAATGTATTGCATGTGCGCTGAGCCTGAGCAGGGGCGTGGTTTTTCCCACAATTCACCTGCAGGAAAGCGATCCCGAATGCGATCTGAACTATGTGCCCAACGAGGCGCTTTATTTGCAGCCTGATGTTGCACTGTCAACATCGCTGGGCTTCGGCGGACACAACGCGGTGCTTGCCCTTCGGAGGTATGTATGAACATCAAACAGATCAAGGAACTGGCGCAGATCGTCCGTGAAAACGGATTGAGCGCGCTGGAGGTTTCCGAAAACGAAAGCAAAATCCGCATCGAGTGCGAACAGAAGACTGTGCAGGCGGTTGAAACGAATGTGCCTGCACAGCAAACCATCCGCATTGCGAATCAGGAACCGGATCCGGTGGATTTCAACCGCACCCGGGAGATCAAGAGCCCCATGGTCGGCGTTTTCTATGCCGCACCCGCACCGGACGCCAAACCCTATGTGGGGGTGGGTTCCAAGGTGAAGAAGGGCGATGTGATCTGCATTGTGGAAGCCATGAAACTGATGAACGAAATTACCGCCGAATTTGACGGCGAGGTGGTGGACGTATGCGTACGCAGCGGCGATGTTGTGGAATACGGCCAGCCCCTCTTCAAGCTTTGCTGATATGAACAGAGACGAGATTATGAACATCCTGCCCCACAGAAACAGCATGCTGCTTCTGGATGAAGCATGGCTGGATGAGGATGGAAATGCGCGGGGCAGCTATCTGGCCCGAGGGGATGAATGGTTCTTTGACGGCCATTTTCCCGGAAATCCCGTGATGCCGGGCGTGGTGCAGTGTGAAATCATTGCCCAGGCAAGCTGCATGCTGTTTGCACGGGAACTGGCAGGTAAAACTGCCTATTATGCAGGAATGGATAAGGTGCGCTTTCGCCGCATGGTTCGCCCAGGCGAAACGCTGCAGGTCAAAGCCAGCCTCCTTCGCCAAAAGCTCAACATGTATGTGGTGAAGGGTGAGGCCAGTGTAGACGGCGCAATCTGCGCATCCGGCGAGCTTTCCTTTATCATTGCACAGTAAACTGCTTCGTTTGGGAGTGTTATTTTGTTTCCGAAAATTCTGATTGCAAATCGCGGCGAAATTGCCGTGCGCATCATCCGCTCCTGCAAGGAGATGGGCATCTCCACCGTTGCGGTATTCTCCGAAGCGGACAGGGACGCCCTGCATGTATCCCTTGCGGATGAGAGCGTGTGCATCGGCCCCGCCGCGGTCTCTGCAAGTTATTTGAATATACCGGCCATCCTGTCCGCAGCACAGGT
>JAGBAU010000266.1 GCA_017938785.1 Clostridia bacterium | reverse complement strand
GCCCCAGCGCGCTGCGGCGCAGGGTCAGCAGCCCCGCGGACCCTACGGTCGTCCCGCACAGCCGGGTCAGGCAGGTCAGCAGGGTCAGCAGCCCCGCGGCCCCTATGGCCGTCCGGCACAGCCCGGTCAGGCAGGCGGCCCGCAGCAGGGCGGCAACCGTCCCTTCGGCAACCGTCCCCAGGGTCAGGGCGGCGCACCCGGACAGGGTGGCAACCGTTCCTTCGGCGGCGGCAATGCCCGCTCTGGCGGTGGCTTTGGCCGCAGCAAGATGCCCGATCTGGTGCCGCCGATTGAGAAGGAGCGCGTATCCAATTACGATCCCAACAAGAAGCAGTACGTGCGCCAGAACGATCCTGAGCGCAATGCCAATAAGAACAACAACCGCCGTCGCGATACCGGCGTAGCCATGTCCATCCATGGTTATGACGATGAATTCGTACGCGGCAAGAAGATGAAGAAGAAGGGCGCCGCTCAGGCAAAGACCTTCGAAACCGTCCGCATTGAAAAGGCTGTCATGACCGCCGAGACCATCACCGTGCGCGATCTTTCCGAGCGCATCGGTAAGCCTGCCGGCGAAATCATCAAGAAGCTGTTCATGCAGGGCATCATCGCCACCATCAACAACGAAGTCGATTACGATACTGCCGCACTGGTTTGCGCAGAGTACGATATCGAACTTGAAATGAAGCTGGCCGAGACTGCAGAAGACGCCCTGGAGAAGGAAGACGTTGTAGACGCCGAGGAAGACCTCGTTGCACGTCCCCCGGTCGTTACCATCATGGGCCACGTTGACCATGGTAAGACCTCCTTGCTGGACTATATCCGCAAGTCCCGCGTAACCGCAGGCGAAGCGGGCGGCATCACCCAGCACATCGGCGCTTACACCGTTACCCTGGACGGCCGTCAGATCACCTTCCTGGATACCCCCGGCCATGAGGCATTCACCTCCATGCGTCTGCGCGGCGCAATGGCCACCGATATCGCCATCCTGGTTGTCGCAGCGGACGACGGCGTAATGCCCCAGACCATCGAGGCAATCAGCCACGCCAAGGCAGCAGGCGTTCAGACCATCGTTGCCATCAACAAGATTGATAAGCCCACCGCCAACATCGAGCGCATCAAGCAGCAGCTGACCGAGTACGAACTGGTCTGCGAAGACTGGGGCGGCGATACCATCATGGTTCCCGTTTCTGCGCACACCGGCGAAGGCATTGATAACCTGCTGGAGATGATCCTGCTGGTTGCCGAGGTTCAGGATTACAAGGCCAATCCGAACCGCAAGGCCCGCGGCATCATCATCGAGGCCCGCCTGGACAAGGGCCGCGGCCCCGTTGCTACCGTCCTGGTGAAGAACGGTACCCTGAACGTGGGCGACACTATCGTTGCCGGTACCGCCTATGGCCGCGTACGCGCCATGGTGAACGACATCGGCGAGCGCGTAAAGAGCGCAGGCCCCTCCGATCCTGTCGAGGTTATCGGCTTCAACGACGTTCCCGAAGCGGGCGATCAGATTTCCGCTGTGGACGACGATAAGCTCTCCCGCCAGGTTGCCGAGGAGCGTAAGGACCGCCTCCGCGCAGCCCTCATCAAGGAACAGCAGAAGACCACCCTGGACGATCTGTTCAACCAGATTTCCGCCGGCCAGATCAAGGATCTGAACGTCATCATCAAGGCGGACGTACAGGGTTCCGTGGAAGCCATGCGTCAGTCCCTGGAGAAGCTCTCCAACGACGAAGTACGCGTCAAGTCCATCCACGGCGGCGTCGGCGCCATCACCGAAACCGACGTCATGCTCGCCTCCACCTCCAACGCCATCATCATCGGCTTCAACGTGCGTCCGGACAACAATGCCCGCGTCATGGCCGAGCGTGAAAAGATCGATATGCGCCTCTACCGCGTCATCTATCAGGCCATCGAGGAAATCCAGGCCGCTATGAAGGGTCTGCTGGCTCCCAAGTTCAAGGAAGTTCTGCTGGGCCATGCCACCGTACGCAGCCCGTTCAAGGTATCCGGCGTTGGCACCATCGCAGGTTCCTACGTCACCGACGGCAAGATCATGCGCAATCAGCAGATCCGCCTGCTGCGTGACAACGTGGTTATCCACGAAGGCAAGATCAGCTCCCTGCAGCGCTTCAAGGACGCTGTGAAGGAAGTTAATACCGGTTATGAATGCGGTATTGGCATCGAAAACTACAATGACATCAAGGAAAACGACGTCATTGAGTGCTTCATGATGGAAGAGATCGAGCAGTAATTCAATTCAAAACAAGGCGGGCGTTCATACCGATGAACGCCCGTTTGATCTGTAAAGCCCCGTATGGGGAGAAAGGGACAAACATGGCAGCTTATGACCGCATTGACCGCATTTCCGAGGAAGTGCATAAGGCGATTGACAAGATTATCCGCGACGAAGTGAACGATCCCCGCGTGGGCGGCACCTGGAGCATCGTGCGATGCGAAGTCACCCGCGACCTGCGCTACGCCAAGGTGCGCATTTCCATCCTGGAAGAGGATCGCCGCAAGGGCATGATGGCTGCGCTCACCCGCGCTGCCGGCTTCATCCGCCGCGAACTGGGCCGCGAAGTGGACCTGCGCTACGTGCCGGAAATCCTCTTCGAGCTGGACACCAACATGGAATACGCCGCCAAGATCAACCAGATCCTGAAGGAGAGCCAGAAGAATGAGCCGGCTGAGTGATCTTGCCGCGTTCCTGAAGGCTCACGATGATTACGCAGTTCTGGGCCATATCAGCCCCGACGGCGATACCTCCGGCAGCTGTATTGCACTGTGCCTTGCGCTGAAGGCCTTGGGTAAGCGTGCATTCGTATTCCTGCCCGGCGGGCTGGCGAAGATGTACACCTGCTTTGAGCACAGCGCGGAGATCGTGAACGGCGGGGAGCTTCCCTTTGAGCCGAAGACCGCCTTCTCCGTGGATGTTTCCGAAATTCACCGCCTGGGCGACGGCCGGGAAATCTTTGATGCCTGCGAGCATCAGGCCATGATCGATCACCATGAAACCAATCCCGGCTTCGGCGAAGTGTATTTCGTGGATGGGCATGCAGCCTCCTGTGGCGAACTGGCCGTGGAGCTAGTGCACGAACTGGGCGTTGAATTGACCGCGGAAATGGCAACCTGGCTGTATGTGGCCATCTGCACCGACTGCGGACGCTTCGGCTTTTCCACCACCCGCCCCGAAACCATGGAGGCGGCTGCGGATTGCCTGCGTGCAGGCATCGATGTGGACAGGATTCACCGTGAGCTCTACCGCACCCGTTCCGAGGGCAGAACCCGCCTGCTGGGCCTGGTGCTGTCCGGTCTTGAGATGAACGAGGAAAAGACCATGTGCTGGGCGCGTCTTACCGATGCTATGCTCGAAAAGGCCCATGCCCTGCGCGAGGATAACGAGGGCGTGGTCAACTACCTGGTGGAAATTGAAGGCGTACAGTTTGCCTGCCTTGCCGAGGAACGGGGCGAGAGCATCACCAAGTTCTCCCTGCGCTCCAAGCCGGGCTTTGACGCTGCGGCCAGTGTTGCCGTGCCCCTGGGCGGCGGCGGACATGCCTGCGCTGCGGGCGTCACCCTGAATATGCCCATGGAGCAGGCGCTGGAAGCTGTGCTGGAAAAGGCCCGTGCGGCGCTGAAATAAACATAGAACAGGAAGAAATAAATGAACGGATTTCTGATCGCGAACAAGCCGACGGGGATCACCAGCAGCAATCTGGTGGTCTTTGTGCGCAAGCGCCTGCCGAGGGGCACCTCCGTGGGCCACGGCGGAACCCTGGACCCTGAGGCCTCGGGCGTGCTGCCGGTGTGCGTCGGTTCGGCGACCCGCCTGTTTGACTATATCATCGATAAGAAAAAAACCTATATTGCCGAGCTGCAGCTGGGCGTGGTGACCGATACCCAGGACGCCACCGGACAGGTGGTGGAGGAGAAGGAAGTGCAGGTATCCGAGGAGGAACTGCGCGCCGTGCTGCCCGATTTCATCGGTGAAATTGAGCAGATTCCGCCCATGTATTCGGCCATCAAGCGCGGCGGCAAGCGTCTCTACCAGCTGGCCCGCAAGGGTGAAACCATCGAGGTGGAAGCCCGCAAGTGCCGGGTGGAGGATGTGCAGCTGCTGGACAAGACCGGCGAGAACAGGTACCGCATCCGCGTGGATTGCGGCAAGGGCGTGTACATCCGTACCCTGTGCCATGACATCGGCGCTGCCCTGGGCTGCGGCGGCCATATGGCCAGCCTGGAACGCGTGGCGGCGGGCATCTTCACCATCGAGGACGCTCTCACCCGGGATGAAATCGACGCGGCCTACAACGCGAATCGCATGCAGGAACTGCTGCTGCCCCTGGATGCGCCGCTGAAGCATATTCCCGCGGTGTATGTGGGCGAAGCGGCCCGCCATGCGGTGAAGAACGGCAATCCCCTGAAGCCCAAGTGGATGAAGGAGCCTACGCCTGATGCAGAGGTGGTGCGCATCTACCTGAACGATGTGTTTGCAGGCATCGGCCAGCCCCAGGAGGATGGCACCGTGCGCTTCAAGGCCATGCTGCTGCCCGAGGAGGAGAGGCATGAAAGTCTTCAGAACTGAGCAAAGCTATGATCTGGGTTCCTGCGTTGTGGCGCTGGGCACCTTCGACGGCGTGCACATCGGTCACCAGGCGCTGATTCGCCGGGCCATGGAGCTGGCGAAGGAGATGGACGCCAAATGCGTGGTGTGCACCTTCGACCGGCATCCGCTTACTCTGCTGTGTCCTGAAAGGGCGCCTGTTCCGCTGATGAGCATGGAAGAAAAGCTTCAAAAGCTGGAACAGATGGGCGTGGACGGCGTACTGGTTCGGGAATTTACCCCTGAATTCGCCGGGATCGAACCTGCGCGGTATCTGGCAGACCTTTCCCGGGATTTGCAGGTGAAGGGCGTCGTTGCCGGATTCAATTATTCCTTCGGCGCGGGCGGCCGCGGCAATGCGGATTTGATCATCTCCTCCGCGGAAAAGCTGGGCTACCGGGCTGAAATTGTGGAAGCTGTATTGGATGGCGAGGATACCGTTTCCTCCACCCTGATCCGGAATCTGCTGGCAAACGGGGAAGAGGAGCGCGCACAGCGTCTGATGCAGCTGCGCAGCGTTAAACTTTGAGGAAACTTGTCCTGTATGCGTTTACAAAGCTTGCGGGATATGGTAAAATAAGTTTCGTGGCAGTTTGCGCTGCCGAAAATGAGCGTGTGCACGGTTTGCCGAGAACTCCGCCGGTTTACTGTGCTTACGCGGTAAAAGAATTAGGAGGATAACCCCATGATGAGAACTAAGGCTGAAATCGTTGAACTCTACGGCCGTCACGAAGGCGACACCGGCTCCCCCGAAGTACAGGTTGCACTGCTCACCGAGCGCATCAACCACCTGAACGAGCATCTGAAGATGCACAAGAAGGACCACCACTCCCGTCGTGGCCTGCTGCTGATGGTTGGTCAGCGTCGTGGTCTGCTGGACTATCTGAAGAAGACCGATATCGAAGCCTATCGTGCTCTGATCGCAAAGCTCGGCCTGCGTAAGTAATTGCGCTGTCTGGCTTGCCTTCGGTAAGTCGTTTGCGCCGCCGCCCGTATTTCAAAATCCGAGCGGCGGCGCTTCGTGCGAATTTAGGATGCAAATCCTGCGCAAAAAAACTTGTCTCAGGGCGTCTTTTCCATTCCGGCTGTGTTTTGCTCAGTCAACGTAGCGCTGCTACGCCTCCTTCGCGCAACTTTGCCGGAAAGAAAAATCCGCTCCTGATCCTTCGCTTTTTTGCTTGACTTTGCATCACGGCTGTACAGATGTTTGTACTCTGTGTGTGGACGCTAGGATGTGGAAGGCTCCGCAGGCATGCGTCTGCACATAGAATTCGTACAATCGCCCGCAGGAGTAGCGGGCGCTGAACATGGTAACAATGTAAGAAGATATAAAAGACAAACCCAAGGAGGGTAAACACATGAATTTCAAGGCTTATTCCATGGAACTGGGCGGCAGAACGCTCACTCTGGAATTCGGCAAGTACGCCGAGCAGGCCAGCGGCGCAGCATTCGTCCGTTACGGCGAGACCTGCGTTCTGGTCACCGCAACTGTTGCAGACTCCCCGCGCCCGGGCATCGATTTCTTTCCCCTGAGCGTGGATTTTGAAGAAAAGCTCTATTCCGTGGGCCACATTCCCGGCTCCTGGAACCGTCGCGAAGGCCGTCCCGCTGAAAAGGCCATCCTGACCAGCCGCCTGATCGACCGTCCCCTGCGTCCCCTGTTCCCCAAGGGAATGCGCCATGACGTTTCCGTCGTTGCCACCGTTATGTCCGTTGAACAGGACAACATCCCGGACATCCCGGCCATGATCGGCGCATCCGCTGCCCTGTCCGTTTCCAACATTCCGTGGGCAGGCCCCATCGGCGCTGTGAACATCGGCTACATCGATGGCGAATACATCGTGAACCCCACCGTTGAGCAGCGCGAAGTTTCCCTGATGAACCTGACCGTTGCCGGCACCAACGAGGCCGTTCTGATGGTTGAAGCAGGCGCCAAGGAAGTTTCCGAGGAAGTCATGCTGGGCGCCATCCTGTTCGCTCACGAAGAAATCAAGAAGATCGTTGCCTTCATCAACGGCATCCGCGAAGAAATCGGCGCCGAGAAGAAGGAATTCCCGCTGCAGCTGCCCGCTGAGGACGTAAAGGCTGCCGTACGCGAGTTCGCATACGAAAAGGTTGAATGGATGTTCGAAACCTTCGACCGCTCCGAGCGCAATGCCCGTGAAGCTCAGGTCAAGGCAGAGGTTGCCGAGCACTTCGCAGAGCAGTTCGAAGGCCGCGAAGTTGAGGTTGGCGACGCACTGTACGCCATCCAGAAGGAAGTTATGCGCCGCCACATCATCGACAACGGCATCCGTCCCGACGGCCGTAAGCTCACCGAGATCCGCCCCATCTGGTGCGAGACCGGCGTTCTGCCCCGTCCCCACGGCTCCGGCGTCTTCACCCGCGGCCAGACCCAGGTTATGACCGTTGCTACCCTGGCTCCCATGTCCGAGCAGCAGATCATCGACGGCATCGGCACCCAGGATCGCAAGCGCTACATGCATCACTACAACTTCCCGGGCTATTCCACCGGTGAAGCCAAGCCCGCCCGCAGCCCGGGCCGCCGCGAAATTGGCCACGGTGCTCTGGCAGAGCGCGCCCTCGAGCCCATGATCCCCTCCGTTGAGGAGTTCCCCTCCTGCCTGCGCCTGGTCTCTGAGGTTATGTCCTCCAACGGTTCCACCTCTCAGGCTTCCGTTTGCGGCTCCACTCTGGCTCTGATGGACGCTGGCGTTCCGATCAAGCGCCCCGTTGCTGGCGTTGCCATGGGTCTGATCAAGGACGTTGAAAACACCGGCAAGGTTGCCGTTCTCACCGATATCCAGGGCCTGGAAGACTTCCTGGGCGATATGGACTTCAAGGTAGCCGGTACCACCAAGGGCATCACCGCCATCCAGATGGACATCAAGATCAAGGGAATCGACGAAGCCATCCTGCGCCAGGCTCTGGCCCAGGCTTACGACGGCCGTCTGTTCATCCTGGACAAGATGCTGGAAACCATTCCCGCACCTCGCACCGAGCTGAGCAAGTATGCTCCCAAGATCGTTTCCTTCATGATCAACCCCGAGAAGATCGGCGAAGTGGTTGGCCCCCGCGGCAAGACCATCAACAAGATCATCGAAGAGACCGGCGTTAAGATCGACATCGAAGACGATGGCTCCGTATTCATCGCCACCGAAGATGCCGAGGCCGCAAAGCGTGCCCGCCAGATCATCGAAGGCATCGCCAAGGATCCTCAGGTCGGCGACACCTTCCTGGGCAAGGTTGTCCGCATCATGACCTTCGGCGCATTCATCGAGTATGCTCCCGGCAAGGACGGCATGCTGCACATCTCCAAGATGGCCAACGAGCGCGTTGAAAAGGTTGAAGATGTGATGAACATCGGCGACACCGTACCCTGCAAGATCGCTGAGATCGATGCTCAGGGCCGCATCAACCTGCTGCGCACCGACATCGAATACGCCGATGAATCCATGCCGGTTCGTCGTCCTCCGCGCCGTGATGGCGAGCG
>JAGBAU010000265.1 GCA_017938785.1 Clostridia bacterium | reverse complement strand
TTACTCTGTTGCCGAAGAGTTCATTGATTCACCCGTTCCATGGGAGAAAAACGGATACTATATCCTGGAAGGTTCCCGACCCGGTGCGGGCATCGCCCATGCAGCCGGCGCATTCTATCTGCAGGAAGCCAGCGCCATGGTAAGCGTGGCCATGCTGAAACCCGTTCCCGGCGAGCGCATTCTGGATTTATGCGCTGCCCCCGGCGGAAAGACCACACAAATCGCCGCCGCACTCAAAGGCGAAGGTCTGCTCATATCCAATGAACCTGAGCCCAGCCGGGCCAAGGTGCTGGCGTCCAACCTGGAGCGCATGGGCGTGCGCAATGCAGCAGTGGTGAACGCCTATCCCGATGCACTGGCAAAGCGCTGGGAAGGGTACTTTGACGCCGTTCTCTGCGATGCTCCCTGCTCCGGTGAAGGTATGTTCCGCCGCGATCCGGATTCCCGTACGGAATGGAATCCCGCATCCCCCACCGGTTGCGCAAAGCGCCAGGCAGAAATCCTGGACCGCACCGCAGAGCTGGTGCGGCCCGGCGGCCGACTGGTATACTCCACCTGCACCTTCAATCGGAATGAAAATGAGGAGAGTATCCTGAACTTTCTTGAGCGTCACCCGGAGTTTGAACCTGAGGATTTCGAACTGGATGGCATCGGCAAATCCGATCGGGGTATGATCCGCGTATGGCCCCATCGTGTATGCGGTGATGGCCATTTTGCCGCCCGGCTGCGCAAAACAGGCGCAGTAAAGCTGCCCGATGCACCTCTTTATCGTCCCAACAAGGATGATTTGAAGCTCATTGAACAGCTGGAAAAGGAAATCTGCACCCTGCCCAACGTACTGAAAGCAAGGATTGTACGCATGGGCAACTATCTGTATGCCGTACCCGCCGAATGCCCGGACACCAAAGGTATTAAAGTGGTATCTCCCGGCACACGGCTGGTACGCATCGGTAAGAACTATATCGAACCTGAGCATGCGCTGGCCATGGCCCTCGATGCAGATATGACCAAGCGTCGCATGGAACTGAACGATAACCAGGCTGTGAAATATCTGGCTGGAGAAGCCCTCGATTGGGAAGGCGATAAGGGCTGGACCCTGATCACCTGGAAGAATCTTCCCCTGGGCTGGGGCAAGGCTTCCAACGGTTTGATGAAAAACCATCTTCCCAAGGGCCTTAGATTGAGCCTGCACATATGAAAAAGGTTTCCCCTTCCGGGGAAACCTTTTATTTCTCATTTGCCGCCAGGAATTCTTCCAGGCACATGCCGGATTTCTTCATCTTTTTCGCCGCATCGACGCCCACATAGCGGTAATGCCAGGGCTCATAAGAGATTCCGGTAATACTACTCTTGTTGGCCGGATAACGCTGAATGAATCCATATTTGTGGGCATTGCTCATGAGCCAGCTATACTGGGGCGTATTTTCAAAGCCCTCGGAGGTTTCAACCGTCACGTCGAAGGCAAGACCCGTCTGATGCTCACTGGCGCCCGGCTCCTGGGCATAACCGGCTTCGCTTTCAGCAAAGATCTCCGCCTGACGATTGTAATCGCGGTAACCGCTGGTGACGATATAACCGTTCATATCCGCATCCTCAGCTGCGGCGAACATCTTCTCCATGGCCTCATAGCACTCGCGGGTGAGAAGAATCTCACTGCTGGCCAGGCGGAAGGAATGCCGCATCTTATAAAGGTTCACCAGATCATCCGGCACATAATCTGCATCCAGACGATTCTCAGTGTTCACGATCAGAATATCCCCATGGAATTCCGTGGATTTCACGCCGCAGAACCAGCCCAGACCAAAGGAACCACCCATCAAAACAACGAGCAGCACAATCGCCAGCGCCAGCTGACCACCAGACAATCCCTTTCTGCGCTTTTTCTTCCTCTGAACAGGGCGACGCGCCGCCTGAGCTGTATTCTTCTGCATAGCTTCATCCTCCGTATTTCTGCTTCCATGATAATAGCTATGTACCACTCTGTCAAGCAACAATAATACGATAGAAATCGGGCCCATTATCGACGGGCCCGATTTCGTGCTTCGATGTATGAAACTACAGGAAAGAAACGCAGCATCCCTGCCCCATAATCTACGGGGCAGGGATGCGTCACTTAAACGCCGTCAGGCAGGTGGGATAAAACGCCCTGCGTTTTAGCAGACGCCCTGGGCGAGCATGGCGTTGGCGACCTTCAGGAAGCCGGCAACGTTTGCAGCCTTTTCGAAATTGGTGCCGAAATTGTATTCCTTGGCAGCATCGGCAACGTTGTGGTAGATGCCGACCATGATCTGCTTGAGCTTGGCGTCAACCTCTTCGAAAGTCCAGCTGTAGCGCATGGAGTTCTGACTCATTTCCAGAGCGGAGGTGGCTACACCACCGGCATTTGCAGCCTTGGCAGGGCCAAAGAGCAGGCCAGCCTCCAGGAAGGCGTCGATGGCGTCCATGGTGGAGGGCATGTTTGCGCCTTCGGATACGCAGAAGCAGCCGTTGGCAATCAGTGCCTTGGCAGATTCCAGATTGATTTCATTCTGGGTTGCGCAGGGCAGGGCGATATCGCACTTGATGGTCCAGATGCCGCTGCAGCCCTCGGTGTAGACGCTGCCGGGAACGCGCTCGGCGTACTCCTTGATGCGGCCGCGCTTCACCAGCTTGATATCCTTCACGATGTCCAGCTTGATGCCGTCGGGATCGTGG
>JAGBAU010000264.1 GCA_017938785.1 Clostridia bacterium | reverse complement strand
CGTCCAACGGCCTCACGCACGGCGACGTCGGCGCAGGAACTGAGCTTTTTATTAATTTTTTCTGGCTTGAAACTTATAATATCTTAGTGACAAAGAGGTGTAAAAGCATTGCAATCACTAGAGTTTCGTGGTAAAATACTCACAGTGCAGGGTGGATGGCTTGTCTGTCCGATCTGCAACCGGAACCGGCGGGTTAAGCGGATCGCCCAGGATGAAAGGGCTGAGAATCTGCTCTTGTTCTGCCGGGACTGCAAAAGTGAATTTCGGGTTGATATCGCAGAGGGCGAGTGCTTTGAGAGCCGAGGCCGATGATATGACGCAGACGTGCGTTGTGTTGTCGGCCTCGGCTCTTTTGCTTTGCTTGCTGTGGAGGCGATAGCCCATGGCAAGTAAAGCATTGAGACCTTGCAGGCACCCTGGATGCCCCGCGCTGACACGAGACGGCTGGTGCAATAAGCACAGGCCAAAGCACTGCAGGCGTAGCAGCGCAGCGTATCACAGCTGGTACTTGCTCCCGATCTGGAAGGACAAGCTCCGAATTGAACAGCTGCTGCGTGAGCCATTCTGCCGGGAGTGTGCCAGGCTGTTCCCTGCTAGCGATTCCAGGCATAGGACGCCGGCAACGGTAGTAGACCACATCGTGCCGTTCCGTGGTGACTGGGATATGTTCGTTGATCCGAGCAATCACCAAAGCTTGTGCAAGCGTCACCACGACCAGAAAACCGCCCGAGAACAGGCGGAAAAGACGCGCAAATGAATCGTTTTTCTCTGGCCTTGGGTCCGCGAAGCTACGTATGCGCCGGAGCGTGCGCCTGCGTCTGCTGGCCCGCGCATTTGCGTGTGTGCGCGGCCCCGTAGGGGCAGACCTCCCCCCGGGCCGAAAAAGTTTTGAATGTCCGGGACGATGACCCCGGCCGCCCTCGTCTGTGAGAAAATTTCCCCGATCGAAGTTCGGATGTGTCGGGAAGGAGTGAGAAAAATGCCAACGCCGCCGAAGGCTTTGGATAATATGGGCAAAAAATTGAGCCAGGCAGAGCGGCAGGCCAGGGCAGAGGCAGAGCGGGATCTGATGCCTGACCGCACAAACATCAAGCTCGTTCCGCCGTCATACATCGCTCGAGGTGATAACAAGGCCTTGAAATACTGGAACAGCATCCTGGAGCGCATGGAGGGAATTAGCCTGCTGGATGATCTGGATGCTGAAGTCCTGGGCGTGTATTGCTCCATGCTCTCCCGTCGAGATGCGACCCAGGCCATGTACAAGCGACTCCTGAAGGAGTCAAAAGCTAAGGATCTGAGCCCGGAAACGCTTGCTAGCATCATGGGCAAGTTGGATAGCATGCTCAAACAGCTCCAGAGCCAGGAACGGACAATCCTGCAATATGCTGATAAGCTGGGACTCACTCCGTCCGGCCGGGTAAGTCTGGCGCGGAAGCGTGCAGCAAATGTAACCGAGGACTCTGATCCTGATGCAGATCTCTATGGGAATTGAGGTGAGTTTATGAACATGATAACTGAGATGATCCTGATGCGCCCCGACGAGGTGAAACTCGATGGCAGCCACGCCAGAGTCCACCCCAGAGAGCAAATAGAGGCCCTCAAAAAAAGCCTGCTGGAGTTTGGCTTCGTCCTGCCGCTGCTGATAGATAGCGAAAATGTGCTTGCTAAGGGGCGGGCTATCATGATCGCTGCTCAGGAGCTTGGCTTTGAGCGGGTTCCGTGCGTTCGTGCAGATTGGTTCACAGAAACGCAGCGCAGAGGCTTCGCACTGGCGCACGACCGGCTGGCAGAGATGGCAAGCTGGGACAAATCTGGTGTCTCTGAGGAGCTTCTCTATCTGCAGGAGAACGGTTTTGATATCACATTGACCGGATTCGAGGATGATGACATTGTCCTTGAAGAGTCAAACGATGCATTTGAGGATGACTTTGATTTTCAACTGCCGAAGGAGCCCGTGTGTAAGCGTGGACAAATATGGCAGCTTGGGCGACACCGCCTAATGTGCGGCGATGCAACCCGTGCGGCCGATGTTGATCGGCTGATGGCTGGTTCCAAGGCACAGCTTTTGCTGACGGATCCGCCCTACAATGTGGATGTAACTGGAGGGACAACTGCCCACCTGAAGATCGAAAACGACAACATGTCGGAGAATGAATTCCTGGACTTCCTGGAGGATGCATTTGAGAATGCTATGAATTCCCTGGAGCCGGGCGCATCGTTTTATATCTGGCATCCGGACGGGAACCAGGGCTGGGCGTTCCGTAACGCCTGCCGGCGAATTGGGTTTGATGTGCGCCAATGTCTGGTATGGGTCAAGAACAGCGCAACGCTCGGACGCCAGGATTACCACTGGCAGCATGAGCCGTGTCTGCATGGCCAGACTGATCCGGATGACTATTTGGAATGCGGTGATACCTGGAACGACCACGATGCTTGCCTGTACGGCTGGAAAGATGGGAGTGCCCATCGTTGGTGCTCAGATCGCAAGCAGACAACTGTCCTTGAGTTCGACCGGCCGTCCAGGAACGACAGCCACCCCACCATGAAGCCGGTACGGCTGATGGCGTACCAGATTTGCAACAGCACGCTTCGTGGCGCCAAGATTCTCGACCTTTTTGCCGGAAGCGGTACAACTGCCATCGCCTGTGAGCAGCTTGGCAGAACTGCATATCTCATGGAGCTGGATCCTGCCTATGCTGATGTGATCATCAGAAGGTGGGAGGACTTCAGCGGAGAGAAGGCGGTGCTGCTGGATGCCACGTAAGCCACAGCCTGTTGCCGTGCTTAAGGCAAACGGCAGTCGGCACTATAGCAAGGAGCAGTTGGAACTGCGTGAAGCCGGAGAAATCAAGGCCCCGGCGGTGAAGTCATTGGAGCCGCCAAGCTATCTGTCCGGGAGCCTGGCGGATGAATTCCGAAAGCTTTCCCCCGTCCTGATAAAAATGGGCGTGCTAACCGCTGTTGATGCTGATGGACTTGCACGCTACCTTGTTGCTAAAAGCAATTACATCCGTGCATCTAACCGCCTGACTTGTGCTATAAACTCCGGCAATACCCGCGAAGCGGACACATGGTCCGCCATTCAGGATCGATTCTTCCGCCAATGTCGAAGTGCAGGAAGCGATCTTGGGCTAACGGTCACCGGCCGCTGCGCTCTATCTATCCCCGATAAATATGTGGATGAGCGTGGAGATGCCGAGGAGGATGATCTCTTTGGCAGCGACAACTAGGGCGGTTCGCCGGCAGTCAGGACTGCACCATGAGGTAAGCGTTTATGCCAAGCAGGTGGTGTCAGGTCGGCTCCATGCTCAATGTTGTCCCGCAGAGATTCAGGCGTGCCAGCGGCACCTTAACGACCTGAAGCGCCAGGGGACAAAAGATTTCCCTTATATTTTCGACACTACCAGAGCGGATAGAATCATCCG
>JAGBAU010000263.1 GCA_017938785.1 Clostridia bacterium | reverse complement strand
GACATGTAGGGGCACTTATCGATGGAAACTGCGCCCTGAGCAACCTTCATAGCGAAAGCCATGCAAGTGGGGTTGCCGCATTCCTTACAATTCTTTTTAGGAGTCAGCTTAAAAATATCAAGACCTTTGAGTGCCATTGTTTTTATCTCCCTTCCCAGCTTACATCAGGCTGTCGATGAACTTTGCGATGGTTGCGATGGCAGCGGGATGCTTCATGATAACCATATCGGAGCCGCTGGTCAGGCTAGCAGCTGCGGTGGTGATTTCCATTTCGATGCCGCGCTCTTCAACGTCGCCCCATTCCGGAGCCTCTTCTTCGGAAAGCATGGCTTCCTTAACGTTCCAGGTCTCGGTGGAGACGGGGGTCACGATGGGCATCTGCAGCTGAGCGTCGTTCTGAGCCAGGGCAGCAGCCTTAACGCGGTCCAGGGTGGAAGAGAGGTATTCGTAGCCGTAGCCTGCGCAGGAAGAGCCCAGGTTCATGGCGACGGACTGAGCGGGTACGCCCAGCTGAGAAAGCAGAACGTTGAGCTGCTTGGCCAGGTTGATGTCAACAGCGGATTCTGCGCCAACCTTCTGGTTGTAGGCCATGCCGGCGGAAGCGCCGACGGTCTTGTAGTTTTCTTCGCGTGCAGCCAGAACCAGGATGTTCTTGCCCTGCAGGGCGTCGGAAACCTTATTGAAGATTTCGGCATCCTTTTCGATGTTCTTGCAGCCCATGATGATGATCGGCAGGGCGGTTGCATCAGCAGCAGCCTTGGCGATTTCTACGCACTCTTCAACGGACATGTTGTCGCCGTTGGGATCTGCGGATTCGAAGTACAGGCAAACTGCGGAAACGCCTTCGATTTCCTCAGCCTTCTTGGCCATGTCGGCAACGGTAACGCAGCCTTCGAAAGCTGCCTTCATGCCGGGAGTCTGGAGTGCTGCCATGCCCTTATCGCTGATCTCGATAGCGATCTTGGGTGCATTGGCGATCGGTGCGTCGAAGGTGAAGAACGGGAAAACGTTCTCGCCGCCGACAACGATCTTCTTCTCACCTACGCCCAGTTCCAGGGCATTGATGGAAGCGTTGTATGCCTGCTTCTTCGGAGTAAAAGCCATAATCGTATCCCCCTATGTCGTTAAAGTCCGAGTTTTGCCATGATTGAAGTCAGCGCGACCTTCACCGGGTTGGTGTCGGGCACCTTGGCGCTGGGCTTGCCCTCGCAGTCATACTCGAAAACGGTATCATCCTGCGGGAGAACGCCGACCAGGTCAAGGCCATGCTTTTCAATCTCTTCGAGAACCGCAGCGTTCAGCTGTCCGCCGGGCGCACGGTTGACGATCAGTTTCATCTGGCCGGGCTTGAGATCCAAATCCCGAACCATTTCAGCGATGCGCGCTACGGCCTGAATGCCGCGGCGGGAACAGTCGCTGATGAGCAGAAGGGTGTCCACATGAGGCAGAACGCCGCGGCTGATGTGCTCGAGGCCGGCCTCATTGTCAATCACCATGTAGCGGTAATTGCCGTAGTACTTGTTCATCTGGGAGGTCAGCACGCCGTTGACGTAGCAATAGCAGCCCTTGCCCTGGGTTCTGCCCATGACGAGCATGTCGAAATCGTCATCTTCGATCAGAGCCGAGGAAAACTTCATTTCGGCATAGTCCGCCTTGGTCATGCCCGCAGGAATGGGGCTGTTCTTCATCATTTCAGCGCGCGCCATTTCCTCACGAATATCGCCCAGCGTGGTTTCAACCTCCACGCCCAGCACTTCGTTCAGATTGGAATTTGCATCCGCGTCCACCACCAGGATGGGGGTTTTACGCTGGCTGCAAAGCAGGTCGATCAACATGCCGCAGGTGGTCGTCTTGCCGACGCCGCCCTTTCCGGCAACTGCAATGGTGTGTGTCATTTTCTGCTCCTATTCCGTTCACGCGGCGAAGTAAATAGTATACTCCACCTGAACGCTATTATTATAATATCACAAAAGCTGCGCACTTGCAAGCTCTGCATTTATGAATCGGGCACATTTATGTCAAATTTTGGTGAAAAGAAACCGCTGGTTGATGCCGCTGCATTCGGCGTAAATGGTAAAGCTTTCCTCATTGAGCACCTGCATCGTGAGCACAGGATTCGTTTCATCCTTCAGCATGCCGCGCACGGCCTCCATGGGATCATCGGTTTCGATTTCATCGAAAAACACATCCCGCATCTGGTTGCGCTCGCAGCTGTTCTGAATCTCCCGAACCACTTCATACCAGGCCATAACTTTCCCTCCATAAAAAAGCCGACGCACCTTCCGGCACATCGGCATTCAGTCATCAGCTTGCCTTGGTCTTCACAACCACGGTGCCGCCGGTCAGGTCTGCGGACAGGATTTCACCCTCGACAACCGCTTCGCGGCCCATGATATCGGTGAGGGTCACCACGCCGTTTTCGCAGGTAATGCGCATCACATTGCCCAGAACCACGTTCTCAGGCGCTTTTTCATTCTTATAGACGGTGGACAGACACATAGTATTATTCCTCCAGTCAGACGTTCAGTGCGGCCAGCACGGTGGACAGGCGCATGTTGCCCTTTTCGAAATCGGAAACGGCGCTCATGACCTGCTCATAGGCAACGGCCTCGCCCATGTCCTTCAGTTTGCCGGCCAGCTGGGCCAGTTCGTTTGCGTGGGCTGCGTTGTGGCCCACCATGTACTTCATCAGGGCAACCAGCTCCGCCTTGGGATCGGCGGAAGCGCAGCCTGCGCAATCGTGGTCGCAGCCCTCGTGGCAGTGGTCGTGATGATGGTCATGATCGTGGTGATGATCGTGATCGTGGTCATGGCTATGTTCGATGCCGTGGGCATGCATATAATCGTGATCGTGCATTTTTCTATCTCCTTACAGTATATAGTGGTTTGCTGCTGAAGATTATACCGCAAGCGGGCGCATTTGTCAAAGAGATACGCATCCCGCCGTTTTCTTATCACCCTTCGGGGCAGAATTGAAACAGTTTCGGGAAAATATCCCCCTTCCCGGCTTGCAAAAATAACAGGCATGGCGTAGAATGAAGCCATAGCAAACGAGGTGAAGCCCATGCAAAATGAACACATCCACGATATTCCCACCGCCGATGAGGCCCGCGAGCTGATGCTGCGCCTGGGCATCACGCCCGCCGACGAGCATGAACACAGCCATGAACATGAGCATGAACACGGCCATACCCATGAACACGGTCCCCACGGCCACACCCACAGCCACGAACACACCAAGGCCGTGCTGAACCGCTTAAGCCGCGCCATCGGGCATCTTCAATCTGTGCGCCGCATGGTGGAGGACGGCCGCGACTGCTCCGAGGTTCTGGTGCAGATTGCCGCTGTGCGCAGCGCCATCGACAACACCGGCAAGATCATCCTGCAGGACCACCTGAAGCACTGCATCATCGACGCCGCCCGCGAAGGCGACCAGCAGGCCATCGACGATCTCTGCCAGGCCATCGACAAGTATATGAAATGAAAAAAGCGAAGCCGCACGGCTTCGCTTTTTTGTGTACCTTAAATCTGCTTCATACGTTCCAGAACCTGGGCTTCGGAGCGGATTGCGCCGCATGCGCCGGGCACTTCCACGCTGATGGCGCCCGCCGCGTTTGCAAAGCGCGCACAGGTTTCCACATCCCAGCCCTTCGCCTTGGCGTGCAGGAACGCGCCGGTGAAGGTATCGCCTGCGCCGGTGGTGTCGATGCTCCTGGCCGGGTAGGCGGGAATGGCCTTCTCAACGCCGTCTGCGCTCACATAGCAGCCCTTGTCCCCCAGCTTCAGGATGACATTCTTCACGCCCATATCGTGCAGGCCCTGCACCATCTTCACGGGATCCTCGTCCTCGCCGGTGAGGGTCCTGACGTCGGCCTCGCTGGGCAGCAGGTAATCCACATGCTTCAGCGATTCCAGGATGGGCGGCATGTCGTATTCGCTGCGGTTGATCTTGATGTCCATGGCGGATACGGTTCCCGCACTGCGGGCCAGGTCCAGCAGGCGGATGGTATCCTCGCCGTCGAAGGACGGCAGGGCCATGCAGCTGCCGATGGACACGATCTTCGCATCCCGCACGGCCTGCTCATCGATGTGCTTGTAGCAGAAGTGGGTGTTGTGGCCGGACTGCAGGATGAAGTGGCGGTGGCCGTCGGGCTTGCACAGCACCACGGAGATGCCGGTCTTAGACTCAATCTTGGGATCGAGCACGGTGAGCGGATAGTTGGCCAGCTGGCTGAGCAATACCTCGCCCAGGCGGTCGTTGCCCACCACGCCCATCAGGCCGATCTTTCCGCCCAGCATGGATGCGGAAACCGCCTGGTTCAGGGCGTCGCCGCCCATGAGCAGCTGGATATCCGGGGAATTGAAGGTTTCGCAGTCGAATACAGCGGGACTGGCGCCCATGATCAGCAGGTCGATGACCTGCATGCCCACCACCAGAACGTCGAAGCGGCGGCCCATGTTATGCCTTTCCTTCGCTGCCGAAGAGCTTGATCTTGGCGATCGTGGCTTCCTTCATGGCAGCTTCGGCGCGCAGGAGGGCGTCGCCGTAGATCTCGTCGTCATCGGCATGGATGGCAGCCTTGGCGGCCAGGATGATGTCGGTGAACACGTTCACCTTGCGGATGCCGCCGGCGATGGTGTTGCGGAAGTCGTCGTCGGACAGGCCGGAGCCGCCGTGCAGTACCAGCGGTACGTCCACAGCTGCGTGGATTTCGGCCAGGCGGTTCAGATCCAGCTTGGGCTCGGCCTTGTAAACGCCGTGCTGGGTGCCGATGGAAACGGCCAGGAAGTCCGCGCCGGTCTGGTCGATGAACTTCGCGGCTTCGTTGGGATCGGTATAGGCGGTGAAGTCCACGTTGCCGGTCTCGTCGGACAGGCCGCCGACGCTGCCCAGCTCGCACTCCAGGCCCACGCCCATGGCGTGGCAGATCTTGGCCAGCTGCGCGCTGTTCTTCACGTTGTCCTCGTGGCAGGCTTCGCGGGTGCCGTCGTACATAACGGAGCCGCAGCCGGCCTGCAGGGCCTGCATGATCACGTCAAAGCTGTAGCCGTGGTCCAGATGCACAGCCACCGGAACCTTGGCCTTGCGGGCCTGCTCCAGCAGAACGGGCATCACCCAGTCAAAGGAGCCGTACTTCAAAAGGGCGTCGGCGGTGCCGATGATCACGGGGGAATTGCATTCCTCGGCGGCATGGATCACCGCGCGGGCCATATCCATATTGAAGGTGTTGAAGAAGCCAACGCCGTATTTGCGCGCCTGGGCGTCCGCCAGGATTTCCTTCATCGTATAAAGTGCCATTTTAATATCCTTCTTTCTCAAACGTTTGTCATTCGGTTGGAAGATGGTTTCCAGCAACATTATAATGCAAAGCCTTCGTAACTTCAAGCCTTCTTCCCTTGCATTTTTACCCGCGATATGATACTATATTGTCGAGTGTATGGGTGCAATTTGTGCCCGGACGCATACTTTCGCAAACCAAGTAGACAGAGAAGAGGGATTTTATGTTTAAGATCGTCAAGAAGCAGGAACTGAACCCGACGGTCACCCTGATGTCCATCGAGGCTCCCCTGGTAGCCAAGAAGGCAAAGGCCGGCCAGTTCATCATCCTGCGCACCAGCGCAGATGGCGAGCGCATCCCGCTGACCATCGCAGGTTACGACCGTGAAGCAGGCACCGTAGACATCATCTTCCAGATCGTCGGCGGCACCACCATGGAACTCAACGCCCTCAAAGAAGGCGAATACCTGCAGGACTTCGTAGGCCCCCTGGGCAAGCCCACCCAGATCGAAGGCAAGAAGAAGGTTGCTGTTGTTGGCGGCGGCGTAGGCTGCGCCATCGCACTGCCCGTTGCCCGCGCCTTCCATGAGGCCGGTGCAGAGGTTCATTCCTTCGTCGGCTTCCGCTGCAAGGATCTCGTCATCCTCGAGAAGGAATTCAACGAGTATTCCGATAAGCTGTTCATGATGACCGACGACGGCTCCTACGGCCGCCAGGGCGTCGTTACCGTTCCGCTGGAGGAGGCCATCCTCGCAGGCGAGAACTATGACGAAGTTATCGCCATCGGCCCCGTCATCATGATGAAGTTCGTTTGCCTCACCACCAAGAAGTACAATGTCAAGACTGTCGTTTCCATGAACCCTGTCATGATCGACGGCACCGGCATGTGCGGCGGCTGCCGCCTGACCGTTGGCGGCGAAACCAAGTTCGCCTGCGTTGACGGCCCCGAGTTCGACGGCCACCTGGTAGACTTCGACGAGGCCATGAAGCGCGGCGCAATGTACCGTGATTTCGAGGCCCACAAGCGCGAGGAAACCTGCAACCTGCTCAAGAAGGAGGTCGAATAAAATGGCACAGAAGAACATGTCCCTCACCAAGTGCCCGATGCCCTCCCTCGATCCCAACTACCGCAATAAGGTATTCGAGGAAGTTGCTACCGGTTATACCTATGAAATGGCCATCGAAGAGGCCCGTCGCTGCCTGAACTGCAAGAACAAGCCCTGCGTTTCCGCTTGCCCCGTTCGCATTGACATCCCCGCTTTCATTGAAAAGCTCGCCAACGAAGACATCGAAGGCGCTTTCGAAATCCTGAACAAGCAGTCCTCCCTGCCCGCAGTCTGCGGCCGCGTCTGCCCCCAGGAAACCCAGTGCGAATCCAAGTGCGTCCGCGGCATCAAGGGTGAACCCGTTGGCATCGGCCGCCTGGAGCGCTTCGTTGCCGACTGGCATCGTGAGCATTCCACCGAAGCCCCCAAGGCCCCCGCACAGAACGGCCACAAGGTAGCCGTCATCGGCGCCGGCCCTGCGGGCCTCACCTGCGCCGGCGACCTGGCCCGCCTGGGCTATGCCGTTACCGTTTACGAAGCCCTGCACATCGCCGGCGGCGTTCTGTCCTACGGCATTCCGGAGTTCCGTCTTCCCAAGGCCATCGTCAACAAGGAAGTTGACAACCTGAAGGCCATGGGCGTTGAAATCATCTGCGACGCCGTTATCGGCAAG
>JAGBAU010000262.1 GCA_017938785.1 Clostridia bacterium | reverse complement strand
TTTTAAAGATAGTTTTGCGAAGTTTGATTAAATGCAAAGTATACAACGCAGCATTTGGCGCGGTCTATCAGAATCCATATACTTTCTCATCGCTCTCGATTGCATAAAAAATGTACCGCCTGGTTTATATCCAAACCAGGCGGCAATGTGGTGGACCCGAGGGGAGTCGAACCCCTGTCCGAAGATCAGACGACCAGAGCTTCTCCGAGCGCAGTCTGTGTTTTGACATTCCCTCCAGAAGACGCCCGCAGACAAGCTGCTTCCTTCAGTAGCTTCATAAAATCCCACCGGCCGCAAAGCTTAAGCCGGCTGGTTCCCTGCCTTTATGACGCCGATGGCCTGCGCCGCAGGAGGCTCAGGGTCGACGATCGCCATTAAGCGGCGAAAGCAACAGTGTTAGTGTTGTCAGTTCATTTTAAGTTCCCGTTGATGAGGCAGTCCAGGGCTGCCGCTCGCTTCTCTACCCCTCCGTATCCCCGTCGAAACCATGTACGGCCCCACGTGTCAATATATCAGAACCGTTCCTTCATGGAACGTTCGATATCTCTCTTTGCATCGCGCTTAGCGATGTCGTCGCGCTTATCGTAGAGCTTTTTGCCCTTGCAAAGCGCCAGTTCCAGCTTCATGCGGCCTTCCTTCAAATACACCTGCAGGGGAATCAGGGCCAGGCCCTGCTCCATGACCTGCTGCTTGCACTTGCGGATCTCCGCCTTATGCATCAAGAGCCGCTTGGGGCGCAGCGGGTCGGTATTGAAGTAGCTGCCCTTTTCGTAGGGGCTGATGTGCATACCGTAAACCAGCATTTCGCCGTTCACAACCTGCGCATAGCAATCCTTCAAATTGCATTTGCCCATGCGCATGGATTTGACCTCCGTGCCCTTGAGCTCAATGCCCGCCTCCCAGGCGTCCAGAACGAAGTAATCATGCCGGGCGCGCTTATTCTGGGCGATAATCTTATTCCCTTTTTCCTTGCCCGCCATGCATTTTCCCTCCTTCTTCGCTTTTGCAAACTTCATTATACCACAACAGGCGCAGCTTTGCAAGCTGCGCCTGTTGGGTAAGATTGTCGATCTTCGTCGGATTAGTGCTCGTCGATCCAGGCCTGAACCTTGGTCTTGGCCAGACGAACGATCTTCTCCTCTGCGTAGGGAGATTCTTCGCCGCCGTTGCCATAGACGAAGTACTGACCAGCGGGCATCTGGAAGAGGATCTCTTCGTAGCCAGCGGGATCGCCGTAGTTGCCAAAGGTGTACTTGTGGATCATCTCGGCAGCTTCGGTATCATAAACGACCTTGCAAATAGTCTTCTGCATTGTTTCTTCCTCCTTGGGTCATACGGGAACTATTTTCCCTGATGGCCATTATACGTGGTGTTTTTTTACAACAGGTTGCTTGCGTGTAAATATTTGATGGATATTCTGGTCATTTTGCACTTATATATGCATCAAGAGCTTCAATTTTGCTTTCGAAGAACTTTAAAGCGCCTTTCCAGAAGGAGGAATCGGTCACATCGATGCCCGCGGAAGCGGCCACTTCCCGCACGTCCCCCGCGCCGCTGAAGCGCAGGAGCCGATCGTACATGGGCCAGAATTCCGCACCCATCTCCCGGTATTTTGCGTACAGGCCCGATGCGAACAGAAGGCCAAATGCATAGGGATAATTGTAGAAATGGTACTCCGTATCATAGTAGTGGGGCTTGCACGCCCACATGTAGGGATGGTACCAGCCCTCTGCCAGGCCGTCGCCATAGGTTTGCTTCTGAGCGTCCAGCATGATTTCGCACAGCTCGCGGGCGCTCAGGGTGGACTCCTTGCGGCGCTCCACCACCTCAGCTTCAAAGATGAACCTGCTCAGGATGTCCACGATCACCTGCGCGGCGTCGCAAATCTGCTGGTCCAGCAGGGAAACAGCCTCGTCTCCGGATATTTCGGCAAGCATCCTCTCCGAGAGCAGCAGCTCGTTGAAGGTGGATGCGGTTTCCGCCAGGGGCATGGGAATATCGCACAGCAGCGCGGACACATCGTTCAGGCAGCTGTCGTGGTAGGCATGTCCCAGCTCATGGGCAAGGGTGGACAGATCGCCGTAGCTGCCGTCGAAGTTGGTAAGCACATAGCTCATCTTCAGGGCGTGCACGCCGCTGCAGAATGCGCCGCCCTCCTTGCCCTCGCGGGGATAGGCGTCGATCCATTCCTCTTCAAAGGCCCGGCGGATCACAGCGCAGATCGGTTCATGGTAGGCGCCGAACACAGAGGTCAGGATTTTTCTCGATTCTTCCAGGGTATAACGCTTTGTGCTCTCTCCCACCGGCGCCATCAGGTCGCAGAAGCGCAGCCCGTCACGGCCCAGCAGCTTCGCCTTCAATTTGAAATAACGGCGGAACATGGGCAGGGCTTCCTTCATGGTGGCGACCAGTGCATCCAGCGTGGCCCTGTCCATGCGTGAGAGGCTCAGCGCCCAGTCCAGCACGGAATCGAATTTGCGCAGTTCGCACAGGGTCAGCGCTTCACCCTTGATGCCGTTCAGGCAGGCGGCCATGGCGGTTTCGATGCGGGGATAGGCCGCCAGCTCCGCCTTGTACGCCGCTTCGCGCACCTCGCTGCTGGGGTCGGAATCCATCAGGCGCACGGCCGGCAGGGGCAGGCGGCGCATTTCACCGTCCACCTCCAGGTCGATGGACAGGCCGGAGAAGAGCTCGTCCCTCAGGCGCATCCAGGCGGAACCGCCGCTGAGCTGCATCTTCAATACCGCAGGCTCCAGCGCAGGCTCCATCAGGTGGGCGGCGTTGCTGCGCAGCTTGCGGAAGTACAGTGCATGCTCATTCAGAACCTCATCCTGCGCGCACAGTTCCTCAATCTCAGGGTGGGCCCCTACGAAATTGGTGAAGGCGCTGTCCAGCAGGCTGATCTCATTGCCCAGCTTCAGAAGCCGGGTGCGCGGACCCAGGGCCGCCTCGCAGTTGGAATCCGCCGCCAGGGTCAGAATCACCATGGACGACAGCTTGCCGGACAGATCGCTGATCTCCTGCAGCTTCAGCACGAATGCGCGCAGCCGCCCGGCATTATCACAGGAAAGCTCCTTCAGCAGTTCGCCCGCAGAGGCTACCTCCTCCGCCAGCCGTTTCATATCCGCCTCAAAGGCGGGATCATCAAAGCCCCCATAGAGCTTGCTCAAATTCCAGTTCATGTTCTTCCTCCGATCAGGATGCTAAAAACATTATACCCCTTTTCATCGCTTTGCGCAATTCCAGCCATAAGTAAAATATCAAAAATATTTTGTCGTATATACTTGACATTATGTAATTTATGAATTATACTGTGAACACAATCCAAAAAAGGAGGATACAACATGAATTCCAAAGCATATATCCTGGGTTTTCTTTGCGGGCTGGCCGTGGTTGTAATTGCCGGTCTGGTTCTGCGCTACATTTTCAAAAAGAAATGCCTCATTGGAAGCGGCGAATACGATGAGCGCCAGAAGGCCATCCAGGGCACGGGCTACAAATACGCCTACTTTACCGCGCTGGCCGTAATCCTGGTCGGCGGCATTGTGGAGAGCATGCTCAACCTGCAGTGGTGCAGCCTGATGATGCTCGCCCTGCTGGGCCTGTGGATTTCCATCTGCGTATTCATCACCTACTGCGTAATCCGGGACGCCTATTTCTCCCTGCGAAGCCGCCGCAAGCACATCATGATCATTCTGCTGATCGCAAGCCTGGTCAACCTGGGCATCGGCCTGCGCAATACGCTGGCATACGGGATCATTGAAAACGGACAGCTCGGCCTGAACGCCACCAACCTGCTCACCGGCCTGTGCTGCATCTATCTGGCGGCAATGATGCTCGTGCGCACCATTTGGGAACGCCGCCAGGAGGATGCAGAATGAAAAACCTGCGCCTGAAAGCAGCCCGCGCAGCCATGGACTGGTCCCAGCAGCGGCTCGCGGATGAGGTCGGCGTCTCCCGCCAGACCATCAACGCCATCGAAAAGGGAGAATACAACCCCACCATTCGCCTGTGCATCGCCATATGCAGGGTGCTCGGCAAAACTCTGGATGAACTCTTCTGGGAAGAGGAAGCTTAAAACAACAAAAAAGAGGTTCATATGAACCTCTTTTTTGTTTCAGCAAATCTTCAGCAGCATGGTATGCTGCTCGTCCATTTCCACCACCAACAGGCCTTCCTTCTCCAGCGCCTTCATCACATCGGAGAAGCGCTTGAAGCCGATCTGCTTTTCCTCGAAGCCGGGGTATTCGCTGACGATCATGGACTTCAAAATGGAAGGATTCACGCGCTCGAAGCCCTCGGACTTGAACTGGTTGAGGGCGGCTGTGAATGCGGGCAGCCAGTTGCTCTTGTCCAGGCGCATCCCCTCATCCGCGGCGTTCAGGCCGATCATCAGGGAGGAATCGTCCGTCCAGGAGCGCAGCTTTTCAGATTTGGAGGAGAGCAGCGCGATGAGCTTTCCGAAGGTGGAGCAGCCGTAGCTGCGCTCGCTGAAATCGCTGCGCAGGCGCATCAGCGTATCCTTCAGTTCGCTGGCATACATCTGCTGCTGTTCCTGGTCCTCAACGATGGTTTCCACCTGGGCGATCAGCTCGTTCAGGTCGCCGTCGGCCTGGCGCTCGCCCTTCTGCTTCTTCTTGGGCTGCTGGGCGGCCACGCTCTCCAGGAATACGAATTCGTTGCAGGCGTTGATGAAGATGCCGCTGGCCGCTTCGCTTCGGGAGATGCCCAGCACGAACTTGCCCATGCTCTTGAGCCGGCCCACCAGCGGTGTATAATCGCTGTCGCCGGACACGATGCAGAAGCTGTCGATCAGTGGATTGGTATAGGCCACCTCCATAGCGTCGATGACCAGGGTGATGTCCAGGTTGTTCTTTTGATTCTTGCCGTAGCGCAGGCTGGGCACTACCTGGAAGGTATTGCTCAGCAGCACCGGCTTCAAATCGGAATAGCGGTCGGTAT
>JAGBAU010000261.1 GCA_017938785.1 Clostridia bacterium | reverse complement strand
TACCTGGGCATCCTCTACCGGACCTGACGAAAGGAACCTATGAAGCTCACCACCATATTCTTTGACCTGGACGGCACCCTGCTCCCCATGGACCAGGACGCCTTCACCGCCGATTATTTCAAGCGCCTGGCCATAAAACTGGCGCCCCTGGGCTACGAATCCAAATCCCTGTTCGACGCGCTCTGGAAGGGCGTGGCCGCCATGGTGAAAAACGACGGCAGCTGCCTGAACTTTGAAGCCTTCTGGAACTGCTTCGCCGGCATCCTGGGCGAGCATGTGCGCAAGGATGAGCCCACCTTCGCCGAATTCTACCGCACGGATTTCCAGAACATACAGCATTCCTGCGGCTACAATCCCGCCGCCAACGAATGCGTGCAGAAACTCAAGGCCATGGGCTACCGGCTGGTGCTTGCCACCAATCCCCTGTTCCCCGCCACAGCCACCGAAAGCCGCATCCGCTGGGCAGGCCTGAACAAGGATGATTTCGAGCTCTACACCACCTACGAAAACTCCTGCCACTGCAAGCCCAACCCGGATTACTACCGGGATATCCTCGCCAGGATCGGCTGCGATCCCGCCGAATGCCTGATGGTGGGCAACGACGCCCATGAGGACATGATCGCCGAAACCCTCGGCATGCGCGTGTTCCTGCTGACCGACTGCCTGCTCAACCGCAAGGAAGCGGATATTTCCCGCTATCCCCAGGGCAGCTTCGGCGAACTGATGGCCTACATCGAAACCCAGCGCGTATAAAACAAGTTCACAGGCACAGCATTTTGATCTGCTGTGCCTGTTCTTGAATCTACGCTCCTGTTATGATAGTATAAAACCAGCAAAACGAACTTGAATCCGAGGAGGAAATATCGTATGTGGTTTGTGCTCGCATTCCTGTCTGCAATATTTGCAGCACTTACTTCTATACTGGCAAAGATCGGCATAGACGGCGTCAGTTCAAATCTTGCGACAGCCATCAGGACTGTTGTTGTCGTTGTTATGGCATGGGGGATGGTTTTCCTCACGAATGAACAGAACGAAATTACAGCAATCAGCAAAAGAAGCTGGCTGTTTCTGATCATGTCCGGATTGGCAACGGGCGTTTCCTGGCTGTGCTATTACAAGGCATTGCAGCTGGGTGATGTGTCAAAAGTTGTTGCCATTGACAAGCTAAGCGTTGTGATCACATTGATTTTGGCATTTATATTCTTACATGAGCAGTTTACAACGAAATCGTTGATAGGATGCATACTTATCGGAATCGGAACTATGATAATGGTTCTCTAAATCCTTTATCGAACAGTTCGCAGAGCATGAATCTGACGGGGAAAATCCCGTAAATAAGTGGATGTTAAGAAGTATATTAAAGGCCAAAACGATTCGATGGATTCTTATTTCATTGTGTGCGGTTATAGTGATAACACTTATCGCGATTGCGTCTATGAATAGTTCTTATCAGGATTGGAATTACAATGATAAAAGCCAGGCTGTATTTTTCAGCCTGGCTTTGGTCTTTGCCCCGTTTTTTATTTCTTCAGGTTCTTCCAGATGAGCGCCAGCGCGCCGAACAGCAGCGCCGCTTCCGCAAAGCAGCCCACGCCCCACCACAGGTGCTTGCCCACCAGATAGATGCCCGGCAGGATGGCGCCGATGCAGACGGAACCCAGCGCTGTGCCCAGGGTGAGCTTATTCTTCCTGCGCTCGGTCACTGCGCCCCAGGCCAGCAGGGGGGTAAGGCAGCCGATCAGCACGCCCGCCTGCATGTCATTTTCCAATACGATGCAAGCCGCCGCCATGTGCAGGCCGAAGGAGGCCAGGCTCACGGCGATCACGGGCTTGAGCTGCTTGATTCTGGGCGGTTCCGGGCGCACACTGCGGTTTCTCTGCTGGTATTGATTCTTTTTCTTCTTAGCCTTATTCTCACTCCACAGCCCGGTCCGATCCATAATTCCTGTTTTAAGTTTAACACATCCGTTCCCTGTGGTCAACGCAAAGCTTTGCAAGAAAAACCCATCTGTGCTATAATAAATGATTAGAAATCTGCCTGCAGATTTCGGGTCGGCGGGCGGCAGTTCGTAAACCGCACGCCGACAATCATGCTATAATACCGCCAAGAACGGTTAGAATAATCCCGAAAGGAACGAAGTACATGGACCATGTTCTGAACATACTCAAATCCATCGATGTGGACCGGGTATTGATCGGCGTCGCCGTACTGGTAGGCTGCCTGCTGGTCACGCGGCTGATCATGCGGCTCACCAGCCGCCTGCTCAAAAAGACCCACCATATCGATCAATCGCTGCACACGATGCTCAAGACCACGCTGCGCATCCTGCTGTACTTCATCTCCATCGTGTTCGCAGCGAACACCATGGGCGTACCGGTTTCCAGCTTCCTGGCCGTGTTCTCTGTGGTCGGTCTTGCTGTTTCCCTTGCCGTTCAGGGCGTGCTTTCGAACCTGGCCGGCGGCGTGATCATCCTGGCCAGCAAGCCCTTCGCCCTGGGCGATTACATCGAAACCGAGGCCGTAGCGGGCACGGTGAAGGACATCGGCTTCCTGCACACCCGCATGATCGCCCCGGACGGCAAGATGATCTTCGTGCCCAACAACCTCCTGTACAATTCGAAGCTCATCAACTATACCTCCTCCGGCACCCGGCGCATCGATCTGAACATCTCCGCCGCCTACGATTGCTCGCCGGAGGAAGTGCGCAGGGCCGCCATGGCCGCCATCCGCTCCACCCCCAACGTGCTGCACGATCCCGCTCCGGAGGTGCTGCTGGAGGCCTACGGCGAAAACGCCATCCAGTACACCGTGCGCGCCTGGAGCCTGGCCCAGGATTACCTCACCGTGCGCTACACCCTGTCCGAAGCCATCTACCAGGCCTTCCGGGACAACGGCGTGAAGATGACCTACCCCCACATCAACGTACACATGCAATGAATGCCGAAATCTCCCCCTGGGAGCTTCCGGCCCGCACATGCAATGAAAAAAGCCCTTTCGGGCTTTTTTTATTGCCGTTCTCCCCCGGCTCCCTCTGACGAGGGAGCTGGCATCCCGAAGGGATGACTGAGGGAGAGACTTTTTATCCCTTCTTCTCCGGCAGCTCGCTCACAATCGCCGCACCCAGCACGAGGATTGCGCCGATCACGCCGAACACATCCATGTTCTCCTTCAGCAGCAGCGCCGACAGGATGATGGCCACAACGGGATCGATGTAGCTGAGGATGGCGGCGGTCTGGGCCTTCAAATCCATCAGGGAACCAAAGTACAGCGCATAGGCAACGCCGGTGTGCACCATGCACACGATGGCCAGCATCAAAACCGATAGGCCCGTGAACTCCATAGCCGCCACGTTCTCCGTCAGCAGCACGTAGGGCAAAAGCGCAATGCCCGCCGCGCCCAGCTGCAGGATGGTGCGGTCGTAGGCCGGCACATCGCCCAACCTCTTGTTCAGCAGCACAACCGTGGCATACAGCATGGCTGCACCCACGCCCAGCAAAACACCCTTGATTTCGGATACACTGGAGATGCCCGTCTGCAGAACGCCCGACACGAACACCATACCCAGCAGCGCCACGCACACGCAGATCAGCTTGCGGGCGGTGATCCTCTCCTTCAAAAGGAAGGGCGACACGATGATGATGAAGATGGGCGCCAGGTAATAGCACAGGGTGGCGGTGGCCACGCTGGTGTAATTGTAGGCCTCGAACAGCAGTATCCAGTTCACGCCCATCACCGCGCCGGAGATGATCAGGGTCCAGAAATTCTTCCTGATGGCGGGGCCGTTCAGCTTCACCTTCCGGATGCGCAGAAACGCCAGCAAAAACAGCATACCCACGATGCCGCGGGTCATGGCCACCATGCTGCTGGGCAGCGGAATGAACCGGCGGAAGATGCCGATGGTGCCGAAGATGAACATGGAAAGGGTCAGCTTAAGGGTTGCATTCATGGGGTTTGCCTCCGTGGTCTTTGGTAATCAGATGCAGGAAATAAGTCAGCGCCAGCAGATCGGCGCTGCCGCCGGGACTGATGTTCTCCCGGATGAAATCAGCATTCATGGCGCGCAGGTCGCCGTGGGTGAAACCGTTTCGGCTGAGCCGTCCGGCCCTCGCCTGCACATCGCGCAGGGCGCCCTCGCCCCTGCGGCGCAGGATATTGCTGTCGGGCACATGGGCCATCAGGCTGACCAGGGCATATAGCCCCGCGTCGTTGATGCTCTCGCCCCGCTCCAGGGCCGCCTGCAGCGCAGGCAGGCCATACTTCCAAACGGACGGGAAGCCCGCCGCCGCCTCGCCGCGTATGCCGGTGAGGCCGCTTTGGATGTACTGCTGCTCGCCGCCGGTGGAAACCGTTTCCGGGTTCAGGCCGTCAAAGTCTTTCAGGGCATGCCGGGCAATCCGGGCGGCGCAGGCAAGGATTTCCTCCGCCGCTGCACCCTCTCCCATCCGTCCCGCCGCGCAGCAGGCGACGCCCAGGGAAAACAGCGCGCCCTTGTGGGTGTTCACGTTTTGGGTGGCGCGCAGCATCTCGCTCTCGGCGCGGATGCCCCCGGCGCGAAGATATGCAAACGCCTCCCCGTCGGAGACGTCCATGCCGCCGATGCGCGCGGCCTGTTCAAACCAGCCGCCCAGGGCGGAAGCGCTGGCCATGAAGCTGAACAGGTTCATATCGTCATGGGCGCCGTTGTCCGCCGCGTCCACCAGCCCGGGCTTGGGCGTGGTCACGGCCTCATAGAGCAGCGCGCGCTGGGCGCACATGCCTACAAAGCGCGCATGCTCCCCGGCATAGTAGGATTGTATCATCTCCCGGGTTCTGCGGAAGATTTCATCGGCGCTGTGGGCACGGCTGCGGCCGCAGGCATGCACATCCCCGCCGCAGATCAGGCACTTCCGGTGCTCCTCCCGGGCGAGCTTCGCGCCGGATATATCCAGCACATCGATGTCGAACAGCCTGCCCAGCGGATGCCCTTCCTCGATGGCGCGCATCCACGCCTTCAGCAGGGCAGCATCCGCCTCCACGGCCCAGAGCGCTTCATTCCCGGTGAATTCCAGGGTTTGAATCCGTTCATGCACCACCGCCCTGCGGGCCGCCAGCATAGCTTCAATCCGCGCCGCGCCCTCCAGGAAGGCACGCCGGATCAGCGGGTCGGTCTTCACCGGCCCGGCGATGTTCATGGTAAAGGAGATGAGCGGCAGGCCGTGCCTTTGAAGCATTGCCTTCTGGCGGGCAACCCGTTCATCCCGGGCGCGCAGGATATCCATCACGCCCACTTCGCGAATTCCGTCCATAATCAAAAGCTCAGCGCCCCGGGCTGGAGCTGGCGCTCGTCCCGGATGCGGTTGATGCGCTCCTCCAGGTAGAGCATGCTGCCCTCGTCGATGGCATATTCAAAGGTGATCTTTTCCATATCCGCCAGCTGATCGCACATCTCCGGCGGACAAACGCTTTCCCACTCCGGCGGCACGACCACAGCGTCCAGGCCCTCCGGCATGGCTTCACCGGGGCAGACCGGCACAACCTCCCCACCGTTCAGCTGTTCGCGCACCAGCTTCGGGAATTCGCCGTGCACGCAGATCGCGCCCAGCCGCTTTCCCTCGGCGCGGGAGAGCGCCAGCAGGCCGTCCCTCCGGGCAGCGAAGGCCACCTTGATGAGCTTCGTTTTGTCGGGCAGGATGGGCTGCAGCCGCTGCGCATCCTCCGGGGAGGCGAGTATCACGTCGGATTCCTCGTCGATGCTGTAGGGATATTCCCGCAGCTGCCTGAATTCGCACAGGATCACCTTCACATTGCCGATGCTGCCCAGCTGCTTCTCCAGCACAGGGCCCAGCTCGGCGTAATCGGTGACCAGCGCCACGCGGATGCCGCTCCACTTGAGCCCCCATTCGCGCATCTTGAGGCTCAGGAAGATCTGGATCTCCGCAGGGGAGAAATTCAAATCGGTCAGGCAGCGGATCATGCGGTCAATGGCTGTCATGGCCTGAATCTTGCGGCTGTCCCTGTCGGCGCGCACGTATTTCACGAAGCTGCCCCGGCGGCGGGTCATTTCGATATCGCCCATTTCGCGCAGGGTATCGTACACCCGCTTCACGGTGCCGCAGGACAGGTTCATGCGCTCGGCCATTTCACGCACGGTGGGCAGCTGGGTGCCGGTTTTGAGCGCGCCGGAGCGAATTTCCGCGTTGATCTGGTCCACCAGCTGGCGGTAGACCGGGATTTCGCTGTCGGGGTTGATGGTATACTTCAGCATCTGCTGCCCTCCTTCCAAACGGAATTCAGGCGGGGGTATCGCTCCCCCGCCCTAAACACAATTTCAATTACTTCAGGGTATCCAGGTATTCCTTGCGGCCGGATTCGTAGAGGTTGTTGCCCTCGGCGTCGATGATGACCACCACGGGGAAATCCTCAACCTCGAGACGGCGGATGGCTTCCGCGCCCAGGTCCTCGTAGGCCACGATTTCGGCTTTTTTGATGCACTTGGAAAGCAGTGCGCCGCAGCCGCCGATGGCGCCGAAGTATACAGCGCCGTGCTCCTTCATGGCGTTGACGACCTCGTCATTGCGCTTGCCCTTGCCGATCATGCCGGTCTGGCCGATGGAGATGAGGGTGGGCGAATAGGCGTCCATGCGGTAGGAGGTGGTGGGGCCGGCGGAGCCGATGGCCTGGCCGGGCTTTGCGGGGGTAGGGCCAACGAAGTAGATGATGGCGTCCTTGATTTCCATGGGCAGTTCCTTGCCCTGAGCAACCAGCTCGCACAGGCGCTTGTGGGCGGCGTCGCGGGCGGTGTAGATGGTGCCGGTGATGGTGCAGCTGTCGCCGGCCTTCAGGGTCTTTACGAGTTCGCGGGTGAGCGGAGTTACAATCTTCTTGGTCATCTTAAATCACCTCCGACTGATGGCGGGTCACGTGGCAGTTGATGTTCACGGCCACGGGCAGGCCCGCGATGTGGGTGGGGCACTTTTCAATGTTCACGGCCAAGGCGGTGGTTCTGCCGCCGAAGCCCTGCGGGCCGATGCCCAGGGCGTTGATCTTCTCCAGCAGTTCATCCTCCAGGGCTGCATAGAAGGGATCCTCGTTGTGGGAATCCACGGCGCGGGTCAGGGCCTTCTTGGCCATGAAAGCGGCCTTATCGAAGGTGCCGCCTACGCCTACGCCGACCACGATGGGCGGGCAGGGATTGGGGCCGGCCTCTTCAACAACCTTGACCACGAAATCCTTCACGCCCTGCAGGCCGTCGGAGGGCTTGAGCATCTTGATCTGGCTCATGTTTTCGCTGCCGAAGCCCTTGGGGGCCACGGTGATCTTGATCTGATCGCCTTCCACGATGTTGTAATAGATCATGGCGGGGGTGTTGTCGCCGGTGTTCACGCGGTCCAGGGGATCGCGGACCACGCTCTTGCGCAGGTAGCCGTCCTTGTAACCCTGGCGCACGCCCTCATGGATGGCGGCTTCCAGGCTGCCTTCTACGTGCACATCCTGGCCAACGTCGATGAACACGCAGGCCATGCCGGTGTCCTGGCAAACGGGCACATTGTTGGCGTCGGCGATTTCATAGTT
>JAGBAU010000260.1 GCA_017938785.1 Clostridia bacterium | reverse complement strand
GCCCAATATGATCTTCACGCCCCACATCGCCTGGGCCACCTATGAAGCCCGCGTGCGCCTGATGGATATCGCCGTGCAGAATGTGCGCGCATTTATCGGCGGCAAGCCGGTCAATGTGGTATCCTGAAGCAAATTTCCATTATTTATATCAGATAAAAGCCTGCGAATTCATTGAAATTCGCAGGCTTTTATCCTTCTGAAGCGCTTATTTTCCGGCTATTCCACCCCATTGCGGGCCACCAGGTAGTTGACGCCCGGCAGAACCAGCGAACGCAGCATGGGTTCAAAACCACCGTTGACCAGATTCATAACTGCATTGACCGCCGCAATGCCAAGAAGCACATAGAGCGCCTCGCGCTTATGGCTGAAGGCCAGCCACAGGATCAATACAGTCATCACAAAGCCGGTGATGAAGAAAGTGGAAATCAGGTTCCCGGGCCTGTTGCGGGCAGTGATAACTTCGATAAATAAGATCCACTGTACAAAAACATAGAAGACAAACCAGATTTTCGCACCGATATTCCATGTTTTCACGATATATTCTCTCCTTGTTTCCGCAACGCGCATTGTTCCTTGTTGGTTTTATTATAACACAGCGCCCATCCTGTACTTGAACAGCGTTTCTGCAGCCGGAACCGCATCCTCGCATTCAGGCGCCTGTGAACCACAGAACCGCCGGAAAGACAAAAAAGCCGCGCACAAGCGCGGCTTTCGGATGCTTACTTGGCAGATTCGCTCGCCTTTCTGCGGATAACGTCGATGATAACGGCAACAACGATGATTGCGCCCTTGACCATCTTCTGGGGACCCTGGGCAACGCCCAGCAGGTTCAGACCGTTGGCGATGATACCGATGATCAGGATACCGATCAGGGTACCGATCATGCTGCCTTCGCCGCCGGACATGGAGGTACCGCCGATAACTACGGCTGCGATGGCGTCCATCTCCTGGCCTTCTGCGTTGGTGGGAACGGCAGAGTCCAAACGGGAGGAGAGCAGCAGGGCTGCAACGCCGCAGCACAGGCCGCTGACGGTGTAAACGAAGCACTTGACCTTTCTGAGGTTGATACCGGAGAGCTTCGCGCAGTTCTCATTGCCGCCAATGGCATAGGTGTAACGGCCCACGCGGGTGTAGCGCAGGATATACCAGCCCAGCAGGAACACAACCAGCAGGATGATCATCGTGTACAGCGGGAAGCCGCCGACACGGCTGGCGATTGCAGTAAAGCCGGTGGGGAAGGTGTAGATGGGCTGACCTGCAGTTACGGTGTAAGCCGCGCCGCGCACGATGGACATCATGCCCAGGGTGGCAATGAAGGGGGGCAGGTTCAGGAAAGAGATCAGCATACCGTTGGCCAGACCGATCACGCCGGAGAACAGGATGCAGATCAGGATGGTAGCCGGAACCGGAACGCCGAAGTTCTTCATCAGGATACCCATCAGCAGGCCGGACAGGGCGATGTTGGAACCGACGGACAGGTCGATACCGCCGGAGATGATGACGAAAGTCATGCCCACAGCCACGACGAAGTTGATGGAGATCTGCTGGAATACGTTCAGGAAGTTGGAAACGGTGAGGAATACCGGGGATGCGATGGCCAGGTCAAGGCACAGCGCGATCAGGGCGATCAGAATACCCAGAACGTTGCTGCTGGAACCCAGTTTCTTCACGCCGCCCTCCTTGGCCTTCTTGGCCTTGCGGGCTGCTACAACGAAACCGCCGACGCCGATGATCAGCGCGTCGATGGCCACAACCCACAGCATGGAGCTGGATTTGTTCAGGTTCATGACAAGGGTATCCATGCCGGAAACAACCACTTCATCCGGAACCACGATGGTTGCAGGATCGATGCCGAGGATATCGGCCGCTTCAATCTGGGCCAGAGCCTGCTTGCGTGCAGCCTGCTGGGTTTCGATCTCTGCCAGGCGGCCCGCCTGGGATGCGGCGAAGAGGTTAATGCCCGCTGCCGCGATGCCGATGATCAGGCAAATGATGAATATAATTTTCAAACTCTTTTTCATGGCTTTATCCCTCTCTTATGCGGTGTGCTTATCGCCGCCGGTGGCGTAATAGAGTATCTTCTCCTGGGTGAGCGTTTCATCATTGTCGAATACGCCGGTGATTTCGCCCTGGTGCATGACGGCAACGCGGTCGCTCATGCCCAGAACCTCCGGCATTTCGGAGGAGATCATTACAACGGCCACGCCCTGCATGACGAGGCTGTTGATGATATTGTAAACCTCAATCTTTGCGCCGACGTCGATGCCGCGGGTGGGTTCATCGAAAATGATCACCTTGGAATCGCTCAGAAGCCACTTGGCCAGAACCACCTTTTGCTGGTTGCCGCCGGACAGGTTTCTTGCCAGCTGCAGCGGAGAGGGGGTCTTGATCTTCAGATTCTGGATGTATTCCAGAATGGTATCCTTTTCCTTGCCCAGATCCATGTGCAGGGATGCACCGAATTTTTCCAGGGTTGCCAGGGTCATATTCTGGCCCACGGACATGGTGAGCACCAGGCCCTCGCCCTTTCTGTCCTCGGTAACGAAGCCGATGCCCGCCTTGATGGCGTCCAGGGGCTGGTTGATTTCGACCTTCTGGCCGTCGATATAGATCTCACCGCTGGTCTTGGGATCCATGCCGAAGATGGCGCGCGCGGTTTCGGTTCTGCCCGCGCCCACCAGGCCTGCGATGCCCAGGATTTCGCCGCCGCGCACCTCGAAGGAGATATCCTTCACCTGCTTGCCGGCGTTGATCTTCTCAACGCGCATGCGCACATCGCCGGTTTCCACCTGAATCTTCGGGAACTTCTCCTTCAGTTCACGGCCGACCATGTAGCGGATGATTTCGTCCAGGTTGGTATCTGCCACGTTCAGCTCAGTCACGTTGCAGCCGTCGCGCATGATAGTGGCGCGATCGCAGATTTCCATGACTTCTTCCAGTCTGTGGGAAATATAGATGATGGAAACGCCGCGGGACTTGAGCATATTGATGGTGTCGAACAGCGTTTTGATTTCACGGTTGGTCAGCGGAGCGGTGGGTTCGTCCATAACCAACACCTTCGAATTGATCGAAAGGGCCTTGGCAACCTCCACCATCTGCTTATGGGCAACGCCCAGATCGCGCACCAAAGTGTGCGCATTGATGTCCACACCCAGGTCATCCAGCAGCGCCTGCGCCTCATCATACATCTTTTTCCAGTCCACCATGAAGCGGTTCTTCATGATCTGACGGCCCATGAAGATGTTTTCCGCAACGGTGAGCTGCTCGGTGAGGTTCAGCTCCTGATAGATGATGCTGATATTCAGCTTCTGTGCATCCTGGGCGGAATGGATTTCTACCTTCTGTCCATCGAAGAAGATTTCGCCTTCATCCTTCTGATAGGCGCCCGAGAGTATTTTCATCAGCGTGGATTTGCCTGCGCCGTTTTCACCCAGCAGTGCGTGACACTCGCCCTTCTTCACGGAGAGGTTCACATGATCCAGCGCCAGTACGCCCGGGAATTTTTTCACGATGCCGCGCATCTCGAGAAATTCTGCCACGGGATTTCGCCCCCAATGTCTTGAACTTTTTAACCGAAAGGCGGCGGCGCGTAAAGCGCCGCCGCAGTTTCTTCCCTATAGCTGCTTAAGCAGCGGTGGAATTACTTGATGAAGTTGTCAACCAGAGTGATATCAACAACGGTGGTTTCAGCTTCGATGACCTTTTCTTCACGTGCTACGCCGTTGATGGCATCGCCCAGAGCCTTGATGGCGTTGGCGCCGATGGCAACGGGGCCGCAGTCGAGGGTAGCGGTCAGCTCGCCAGCCTTAACGGACTCGAAAGCATTCGGGTTGCCGTCCAGACCAACGCAGATGATGTCGGTGCGGTTCAGCTGCTTGCAAGCCTGAACAGCGCCCAGAGCCATTTCGTCAGACAGGCCGTAGATGACGGAGATTTCGGGATGTGCCTGGATCATGTCCATAGCAGCGTTCATGCCCTTCTCACGTACCCAGTCGCCGGGCTGGGTAGCAACAACGGTGATGCCCGGATAGTCGGAAGCGCACTTGTCTACGAAGCCGCCCATACGCTGGGTGGTGTAGTCAGAGGGCAGACCTTCGATGATGGCTGCAACTGCCTTGCCGCCGGTCTGAGCGTTTACCCAGTCTGCGATCTTGGCGCCGCCGTTGTACTGGTTGTAGCCGGAGTAGGCATAAACTTCAGCGCCTTCGATTTCGGTGATGGTGTTGAACATAACAACCGGAACACCAGCTTCGTTGGCCTTCTTGATGGCGGGAATCAGAGCATCCAGGTTGATGCCGCAAACGGCGATACCCTTAACGCCCTGGGTGATCATGTCTTCCATCATGGAAGTCTGGGTTGCATAGTCATCTTCTGCTTCGGGAGCCATAACTACGAGCTCATAGCCCAGAGCGGTGGCAACGGGGGTAGCACCTTCGATGCAGGCTGCATAGAACGGGCTGGTCATGGCCGGGGGCAGGAAGCCCAGCTGGTCTGCTGCCATTGCAGAGCAGGACAGAACCATCAGCATTGCGAGAACGATTGCGAGAACTTTCTTCATGGATGTATCCTCCTTCTATTTTTATGCCATATCGGCACAAAGCACGGTTCCAACGCGTGGCATTTCACCACTTTGCTTAAATTATTATTAATTATAACATGCCTATCCCCGGATTTCAATCATTATTTTCGGATTTTTGTTTGTGATCTTCAGAAGGTGATACCACCCGGAAATCTTGACGGTTTCCATACCGGTTTTGAAGAAATAACGCTGGACTTTTCTTCTCAAAAATTATAGAATATAAGCAGAGAAATTTGGATTTCTCATGGTTGTTTCAAAATTCTGGAAAGGGGCTTTTGTGTATGCAAATGGAACTTGGCTTCGGCGCAGGCGTGCAGCGTCTGGAAATCCCTGAGAAGAACCTTCTGGGCGTGCTCACCCCGAATCCGGTGGAAAAGGATCTCACCGGCGAAGCGGAAGTGCGTCGTGCCCTTCAAAATCCCATCGGTACCGCTCCTCTCAAAGAAATCGTAAAACCGGGCGAAAAAATTGCCGTCATTACCAGCGACATCACCCGCCCCATGCCCACCTACAAGGTGATGCCCGCCCTGCTGGACGAGCTCTATGCCGCAGGCGTCAAGGCGGAGGATATCACCCTGGTCTTTGCCCTGGGCAGCCACAGAAAACACACGCCCGAAGAGCAGAAAAAGCTGGCCGGCGAGCGCGCCTTCAACGAAATCACCTGCATCGACGGCGATGCAAGCGACTGCGTGCACATTGGCGTAACCCAGCGCGGCACCCCCGTGGACATCGTGCGCTGCGTAGCGGAAGCCGACCGCAGAATCTGCCTGGGCAACATCGAATACCACTACTTCGCGGGCTACTCCGGCGGCGCAAAGGCCATCATGCCGGGCGTCTCCACCCGCGCAGCCATCCAGTCCAACCACAGCCGCATGGTTGAGGAAGCCGCCTGCGCAGGCAAGCTGGCAGGCAACCCCGTGCGCGAGGACATCGAAGAAGCCGCCGCCATGGTGGGCGTGGACTTCATCGTGAATGTAGTTCTGGATGAGCACAAGGAAATCATCCACGCATCTGCAGGCGAACTGACCCTGGCCCATCGTGAAGGCTGCGCCTTCCTGGATAAGCTCTATGCCATCCGGATTCCCGAGCGCGCCGATATCGTAGTCGTTTCCCAGGGCGGCGCTCCCAAGGACCTGAACCTCTACCAGACCCAGAAGGCACTGGACAATGCCAAGCATGCCGTAAAGAAGGGCGGCACCATCGTGCTCATCGGCTCCTGCAAGGAGGGCTTGGGTGAGAAGACCTTCGAAGAATGGCTCCTCAACGCCCCCACCTCCCATAGCCTCATTGACCGCATCCATGCCGAATTCCGCCTGGGCGGACACAAGGCCGCGGCCATCGCCATGGTTCTGGAGAATTCCGATATCTATCTGGTGAGCGATCTCGAACCGGATTTCGTGAAGAGCATCTTCCTCACCCCCTACTCCAACGCCCAGACTGCTTTCGACGCAGCCATGGAAAAACAGGGTTCCAACGCAACGGTACTGGTGATGCCCTACGGCGGTTCCACCCTTCCCCGCTGCGCTGAATAATATCAAACAGCATTCCAATTTCTACAGCAGAAAGGAAGTCAATCGATATGAATTATGCAGAAGAGAGCCTCAAGCGCCATGGTGAATGGAAAGGTAAGATTGAAATCGTAAGCCGCGTTCCCGTTTCCACCAAGGAAGACCTCTCCCTGGCCTATACCCCCGGTGTTGCACAGCCCTGCCTGGAAATCCAGAAGGACATCAACAAGAGCTATGAACTGACCCGCCGCTGGAACACCTGCCTGGTAGTCACCGATGGCTCCGCAGTTCTGGGTCTGGGCGATATCGGCCCCGAAGCCGGCATGCCCGTTATGGAAGGCAAGTGCGTTCTGTTCAAGGCCTTCGGCGATGTAGACGCCTTCCCCATCTGCATCAAGTCCAAGGATGTTGATGAAATCGTCAACACCGTATACATGATCTCCGGCTCCTGCGGCGGCATCAACCTGGAGGACATCGCTGCTCCCCGCTGCTTCGAAATCGAACAGAAGCTCAAGGAAAAGTGCGATATCCCGATCTTCCACGATGACCAGCACGGCACCGCCATCATCACCCTTGCGGGACTTATCAACGCCCTGAAGGTTGTGGGCAAGACCAAGGAAGAAATCAAGGTCGTCGTCAACGGCGCAGGCGCAGCCGCCACCGCCATCACCAAGCTGCTGCTCTCCTACGGCATCAGGAACATCACCATGTGCGACCGCAAGGGCGCCATCTATGAGGGCCGCAAGGAAGGCATGAATGCCTTCAAGGAGGAAATGGCCAAGCTTACCAACCCCGAAAACAAAGCCGGCAGCCTGGCCGACATGGTTGTGGGCGCAGACGTATTCATCGGCGTTTCCGCACCCGGCGCCCTGACCACCGAAATGGTCAAAACCATGAACAAGGACGCCATCGTATTCGCATGCGCCAATCCCACCCCCGAAATCTTCCCCGATGATGCCAAGGCAGGCGGCGCCCGCGTAATCTCCACCGGCCGCAGCGATTTCCCGAACCAGATCAACAACGTTCTGGCCTTCCCCGCCCTGTTCCGCGGCGCCTTCGATGTGCGTGCCAGCGACATCAACGAGGAAATGAAGATCGCCGCAGCTTACGCCCTGGCCAACCTCATCTCCGAAGAAGAGCTCAACGAGGAATACATCATTCCCGCAGCCTTCGATCCCCGCGTAAAGGAAGCCGTATCCAAAGCCGTTGCACAGGCCGCCCGCGATACCGGCGTTGCCCGCATCTAATATCATCAGTTACGCTGCTTTCCGGGCAAAATCACAAGAGAGAAGCTCCCGCTTCTCTCTTTTTTGAAAGGAAATCTATCATGAGCGAAGCCATCCGCCTCGTACAACGCTCCACGGATGAAATGAATGTCTGCAACCATTTCACCCTGGAAACTGCGCAGCAGGTTCGTACCTTCCATAAAAGTTTCCCTGAATATGCGCCCACGCCACTGGTCCGGTTGAAAGCATTGGCGGATCATTTCGGCATCAGCGAAATCCACGTCAAGGATGAAAGCAAGCGCTTTGGCCTGAATGCCTTCAAGGTGCTGGGCGGCAGTCATGCCATCGGAAGAGCCATCGCCGAAAAGCTGGGTATGGATTTCTCTGAACTCAGCTGCGAAAAGCTCACAAGTGCCAAAATCCGGGAAAAGCTGGGCGAAGTGACCTTCATTACCGCCACCGACGGCAACCATGGCCGCGGCGTAGCCTGGACCGCACAGCGCCTGGGCCAGAAGAGCGTGGTATATATGCCCAAAGGTACCGTGGCAGAACGCCTGGAAAACATCCGCAAGCTGGGTGCAACAGCAGATATCACCGATATGAACTACGATGATACCGTACGCTTCTGCAACTCCCTGGCGGACAAGCACGGCTGGACGCTGGTGCAGGATACCTCCTGGGACGGCTATGAACAGATTCCCCTGTGGATCATGCAGGGCTACACCACCATAGGCGCAGAAATTCTGGAACAGCTGGGCAATGAAAGACCCACCCACATCTTCCTGCAGGCAGGCGTGGGCGCAATGGCAGGCGCCATCGCCGGCTTCTTCGCCGATGCATATCCCGAGCATCCGCCCATCATCACCGTGGTGGAGCCAGACAAGGCGGATTGCTTCTACCGCACTGCCGAGGCAAACGACGGCAACCTTCATGCGGTGGGCGGCGATTTGAACACCATCATGGCCGGCCTTGCCTGCGGCGAACCCTGTCCCCTGGGTTGGGAGATGCTGCGCCGCACGGCGGAAAACTACGTCTCCATGCCCGATCACGTAGCCGCGAAGGGCATGCGCGTCCTGGGCAATCCCCTGCCGGGAGACGAACGCATCATCTCCGGCGAAAGCGGCGCATCCACCCTGGGCCTGGTGGTCGAGGCCCTGGTAGATTCCAAGCTGCGCCAAAAACTGAAGCTGGACGAAAGCTCCAGTATACTGTGTATCTCTACCGAAGGAGATACCGACCGGGAAAACTACCGCCGCATTGTCTGGGACGGCGCATACTGAGCATATTCCGAGACCCCGATGCATATAAAACTGCATCGGGGTCTTTTTTTCGTCCCTTTTCAAAAGGATTGTGAAAATATTCGTCGATATTGACAAATATTTCAAACTTGTTACAAAGGCATTGAATTCCGAAGTAAAATATCGTATAATATCCAAGGACTCAAATGCTCGAAAGGGGGAATGCACTATGCGAAAGCTGATTGCAGCGCTTGTGATGCTGGTACTGCTGGCATGTATGTTCATCCCCTCCGTGAGCTTTACCGAGGATAAGGATACCGTACTGCTGGCCCGCACCATCTATGCGCTGGGCAAGGGCGAGAGCTATGAAACCAAGCTCGCACTGGGCAGCGTGGTGATGAACCGCGTGGAGAACGGCTGGTTCGCCGACACCCTGGGCGATGTGCTGAACGACCAGCAGCAGTTCCCCGCCGGAAACCGCTATGATGACGCCAGCCTGCAGGCCGCCCATGAAGTGCTCTCCGGCAAGCGCACCCTGAGTGAAGACGCCCTCTACTACCAGGCCGCCGACGCCTCCAATCCCTGGGCCGAAGAGTTCCAGGTAGATCGTGAAGGCAACTACAACTTCTACTCCCGCAGCGGCAACATCTGAATGGAACACAAAACCCTCCCCGTTTGGGGAGGGTTTTTTATGTAACTCAGCCGATGGGCTTGCCGTCCTTGTCGAACAGGGGCAGCTTTTCCAGATAAATCAGGTCTTCGCGCTCGGTGGCGTCGCCTTCAGCCAGGATGGCCATCTTGCCCACCACTTCGCCGCCGGCAGCCTTCACCAGCTCCTCGAGGGCGCGCAGGCTTTCGCCGGTGGAGATCACGTCGTCCACGATCACTACGCGCTTGCCCTTCATGTACTCAGCGTCGTTGCCGTCCAGATAGAGCTTCTGGATATGATCGGTAGTGATGGAGCGAACCTCAACCTCCATGACGTCGCGCATGTAGAGCTTGGCGCCCTTGCGGGCCAGCACATAGCGCTTGTCGCCCTGCAGGCGGGCCATTTCACAGATCAGCGGAATGCCCTTGGATTCAGCGGTAATCATCACGTCATGCTCGGGAGCGCGGGCGTTCAGGGCCTCGGCGCAGGCGGTGGTGAGCTCCGGATCGCCGAAGATTACGAAGGCGCCGATGTTCAGGGTATCGCTGATGGGGCACAGCGGCAGGGCGCGGTCGCAGCCTGCAATGTTCATCTTATAGTACATGCTCATTTTCAGCACCTCATTTTTCGGCCTGCATCAGCGGCGGCCGTACTTTTCCACGGTATACTTTTCGCCGAAGGTTTCAACGGTCACCTTGGCCATCTTCTGCTCCACGATGGGACGATCCTGGCTGCTGGTGTGCACGTTGGCGATTTCATCCACAACTTCGATGCCCTCGGTTACCTTGCCGAATGCGGCATAATCGCCGTCCAGGTGGGGAGCATCTGCATGCATGATGAAGAACTGGCTGCCTGCGGAGTTGGGCATCATGCTGCGGGCCATGGAGAGCACGCCGCGCTTGTGGCGCAGGTTGTTCTCACGGAAGCCGTTGCGGGCGAATTCACCCTTGATGGTGTAGCCGGGGCCGCCCATGCCGGTGCCCTGGGGATCGCCGCCCTGGATCATGAAGCCGGGAATCACGCGATGGAAAATCAGGCCGTTATAGAAGCCGGATTCCACCAGGTTGACAAAATTCGCCACGGTGTTGGGGGCGATTTCGGGATACAGCTCGGCGACGATCTTCTTGCCGTTTTCCATTTCGATGGTGACGATGGGATTGCTCATGGTATGTTACCTCCAAATCGATTTATTCTTCTTCCTTTTCCGGAAGGGGGATGGTGACCACGTCGGGGAGCTTGTCCTCGTATCCGTGGGTATTCACGCGGATGGACTGGATGGTCTGGGTTCTCAGCGGGACGTAGTAGCCGTCCACGGGCTGGGATGCGATCTGATCGATGTTGTACAGGGTTTCCTCG
>JAGBAU010000259.1 GCA_017938785.1 Clostridia bacterium | reverse complement strand
GTATTGCCTGTACCATCCTGGACGCCCGGCGCAGCCAGGTGTATTGCGCGGCCTTCGATATGAAAAACGGCCTGCCGGAACGCATTTTGCCCGACGACGCCATGGAGATCGGCGCGTTCCTGGAGAAGCTGCCCAAGGACCGCCGCCTGGTGTTCCTGGGGGACGGCCTGCGGGTGCATACGAATTTTATCCGCGAAAAACTGCCCGAGGCGCTGATCGCCCCGGCAAACCTGCGCGAACTGCGTGCGGATGCGGCCTGTCTGCTGGCTGCGGCGCGTGAAGATGAATGGATGGAGGCAAAGCTGCTCACGCCCATCTACCTGCGGGTGCCGCAGGCGGAGCGGGAGCGCAATGCCCGGCTGAATGGTGCAAAATGAGCGAAATTACTGTAGGATTGATGACCGCAGCCGATGTGGATGCGGTGCATGAGATTGAAACGGCCTGCTTTAAGACCCCGTGGTCGAAGGAATCGTTTCTGCATGAAATTGAAGGCAACCAGTGCGCGCGCTATGTGGTGGTGCGCGAGGATGGAAAGGCTATCGCCTATGCGGGTGTGTGGTTCATCATCGACGAGGGCCACATCACCAACATCGCCGTCCACCCGGACAAGCGGGGCATGGGCTACGGCGAGATGGTGACCAGGGCCATGATCCAGCTGGCTGCCGACAGCGGCATGAACGTTATGACCCTTGAGGTGCGCCGCAGCAACGAAATCGCCCAGAAGCTTTACCATAAATTGGGCTTCATTGATGTGGGCTATCGTAAGAAATACTATGAAAACACCGAGGATGCGCTGATCATGTTCCTGGAACACATGCCCGAGGCGCACCCGGAAAACGATCCCATGCTGGTATCGGAGGAGGAAGGGGAATAATTCCCCGCGGAGGAACAGATGCTTTACACGGTGGTTCGTATCCTGGTAATCGCGGCTTGCTGCACGTTGGCAGGCCTGAGTACCATGCACACGCTGCAGGTGCAGCGCTACCAGATTCCCGCACTGCGCAAGGAGTTGCGCCGCCGCGGCGGATGGATGCATCCGGAAATCCTGGTGGCGGTGGCGGCGGCAATCGTGCACTGGTATCTTCCCATTCTGCTTTCCATGGTCATTCAAAAGGAGCAGGTGCGTGAAAACCTGTGCAACTACCTTGTGCTGGCGCTGTTTGCCCTGGCTGCGGTTGGCATTTTCCTGGATCGTCGCCGCATTCCCCAGAAGAAGGATTTTGCCCTCACCCGGCGCATTGCCCGGCTGATCGCCGCCGTGTTCGTGCTGAATCTGCTGGCGGCGCTGCTATTGCATGTCATGGCCCTTTCGCCCTATCTGGTAATTGCAGCGCTGGATTATGTGGTGCTGCTGGCGGCCATCATCATGCGTCCTATTGAAGACAGGATCAATGCCGGCTTCTACAACGCCGCCCAGAAGAAGCTGGCGGCAACCAAGGGCCTGGTGCGCATCGGCATCACCGGCAGTTACGGCAAGACCGAGACCAAGATGATCCTCAAAACCCTGCTTTCCGAGAAGTATCGTGTGCTGGCAACTCCGCCCAGCTATTCCTCTGCCATGGGCATCTCCCGCGTGGTGAACGAACAGCTAAGCGGCAAGTACCAGGTGTTCATCGCCGAAATGGGCGCCCAGCAGAAGGGCGAAATCCGAGAGATGGTGAAGCTGGTGAAGCCCCATTACGGCATCCTGACCTGCGTTGGCGAGGCCCATGTGGAGAGCTTTGGCTCCATCGAAGCCATTGCCCAGACCAAGTTTGAACTCATCCAGGGCCTGAAGGAGAAGGGCAAGGCCTTCTTCGGCTCCGACGGCAGCTACGGAGACCGCCTCTACGGCCTGTGCAAGATCGAGAAATACCGTGCTGCCCTGGGCGGCGAGGTCAGCAGCTACATGCGCGCCGAACACGTGGAAATGGGCGTGAAGGGCATGCGCTTTGAACTGGTCTGCGAGGATGGCGACCATGCATGGGTGCAGACCCGCCTGCTGGGCAGCTATACCGCCCGCAATATTGCACTGGCTGCGGCTGTGGCCAAGAAGATGGGCCTTACCATGGAGGAAATTGCGCAGGGCATTGAGAAGCTCAAGCCCATGCGCCACCACCTGCAGCTGGTTCCCGGCGAAATCGCCGTGATCGATGACTCTGAAAACACCCTGCCCGAGCCCGCCGCCGAGGCGCTGCATGTGCTCAGCGAGTTCCCCGGCCGCAGAATCCTTGTGACTGCGGGCCTTACAGAGGTGGAAGTGAACCCCGTGGACAAGAACTTTGCCTTTGGCACCCAGATCGCGGGCTGCGCGGATTATGTAATTTTGATCGGCCCCGAGGAGACCCGCGCCGTGATGCGCGGACTGACCAGCATGAATTTCCCCAAGTCCTCCATCCGCATGGTGCGCGATGAGGAGGATGCGGCTGCGCTGGTGAAGGAACTTGCCCAGAAGGGCGATTCTGTGCTCTATGAGGGCATCTATCCCGAAGAAGAATACGAGTAAATTGAAGCCGAAGCAGTTTTTTGCTTCGGCTTTCTGACATTTCATCCCTTTTCTGCGTCTAATATAACAGAGGTGAAAATATGAAACGTATGCTTTTGATCCTGCTGGCGCTCATGCTGCTGGGTGGAGCCGCCCTTGGAGAGGGCTACAATTCCTTCATGGATGATTTCGGGAACCTGGGCTTTTTCGATCAATTTGCCTGGGATGGGCTATACGCATACTGGCTGCATACGCCGGATGACGGCAGCTGGGCGGATCCGCCGGCCAATCTCTACCGCATGATCCCCGGCGGCATGGAGGCGGAGCTGCTGCTGGAGGGCCGGGAGGATTTCTATATCTATGACATCCTGAATATTGGCGAAAAGCTGCTGCTTTCCGTGGCGGAGAAGGGCGGTGGACAGACCCATCCCGCCCTCATCAATTTCGATGGCAGCGGATACAAGGCCCTGCCGGGGAATATCGGCAGCGTTGTGCTGGGTGACGGCGTGATCTACAACAGCGCCGACGGCGGCATCTATGAAATTCCGCTCAAAACCATGAAACCCAAATGTATCTATAAATACCCGAAGGATGTGCTCCGGGATAATCCCAGGATTACCCAGTGCGCCGGGGAAAAGATGTATTTTGCAACGGACGCCCATGATTGGTACGAACTGGACATGAAGGGCGGCAAGGCGCGCAAATTCCTGCACATCCGGGGCAACGGTTTTGTGCTGGACGGCATGTTCTATGTTTCGGATTTTGACGCCCTGGACGGAACCTGGAAATATGATATTTCCACCGGAAACCGGGTGAAGATTTCCGAAAAGGTGTATGATTTCAAGCAGGGTAGCGGAACTCTCATCCGCGCTACAGGTGATGATTCGGACAGCTGGTTCCAGGGGGCGATCTTTGATTTCGGCAAACTGACGGATGATCTGGAAGCGGTGAAGGCTGCCGATTGCGATGAGAATTATGAGTTCATCATAGGCGAAAAAATCCTGCGCTACGACTGGAAGAAGAACCGCGTGGACTGGAGCAAATAAAAGGAGCGGCATGTGCCGCTCTTATTGTTGAAATTTTCGGGGGAAGTATGTTACAATAATAAAAAATTGGTGTTTATTTAAAGGGAGGAATTGCGATGCGAATTCGGCGAATGCTTGTTTTTCTGCTCTGCCTTGCTCTGTTTGTAGGAATGGTTCCCTGTGACATTGCGGAGGAAGCGGATGAATTTGCCCGGGCCATCGAATACGGATTTGTAACCGAAGAGATGTCTGCAAACCCTGATTCTGCAATTACGTGGAAACAGTTCTGCGAAATGGCGGGAAGGATGATCGAAGCCATTGATCCCAATGCCATGCCCGCCTGGCAGGAAATGACCGCGAATGCGCCGGAAACGCCCATGAAGCGCGACGGCGGCATGATGAGCATGCTGTTTGTGGCGAAGGCTGTCAATCTGCATACATTCAATGCCGATTACCCCGGCGAGGGATTGACTGACGATCTTTGGGCCTATGCGACGAAGGATTATCCCGTGTTTCCCTTCAATGATCCCATTGATCTCGGCGAAGGGGTCAGCTGCATCTGCCATGTGGGTCCGGCTTACGACTATTGTTTCCGCCGTGCGTCTCTGGTATCCGGAAAAAGACTGCTGGAACATGATGAAAGCGGCAGTATGCGCTTTGCCGATGACTTTACGGTTCGCGAGGCCGCGCTGGCTGTTCTGAGATTGTATGAGTCCGATGAAGCAGCCGTGGGAGCAATCAGGCAAAGGGAAGGCGCCCGGCAGCAGGAAGAATTCAAGGCGAAAGCCGAATCCAATGCCGATATTGCAATGGAAACTGTGGATGTAGGCTATTATCTGGATGATTCTGCAGCGGTGGATGAATACAACCGGGCCCTGGAATATGGCTTCATCCCGGAAGAATTGCGGGACGCCGATCCGGATGCAAGCATTGTGACCTGGAAAGAATACTGTACAATGATCTACAACTACTTGCTGCGCATGGATGAGAATGCTGCGCAGAAGTGGCTGGCGGATGCTGAGATGGCTCTTTCCAGCGACGAATACATGGTTCGTGAACAGGGCTGCTTTGCGCTCTATCGTGCATTGGAAATCAATAATCTGGCGATAGAAACGGAAAATAAGGCCGTAATATCCAATGTACATGTGCTTGAAAACCTCGGTAGACAGGAAGACTATAGATGGGATTGTAATGCTTATGCAGGCACTGGGGGTGAATTCAGGGATCAGTTCTTTGTGGAGCAGGAAGTAGACGGCGAAATGGTGACCTATTGGCAGAGGGCAATGCGATTCTGCCACAATACCATTTCCTATGTTACCGGCGCACCCCTGTATAATACGCAGGTACGCATCAATCAGCCGCTGACCCTGAGATCAG
>JAGBAU010000258.1 GCA_017938785.1 Clostridia bacterium | reverse complement strand
GGTTCTTATTAGAAGATATCCCATTGTGGGTGTTTGAAGAGTGGCGCTGTGCGCTGCTCTTTTTCATTACCCGAACTTTCTTAGGAGGTGCATCCCTATCAACGATCTCATGATTAACGAGGAGATCCGTGACCGCGAAGTGCGCGTTGTAGATCAGAATGGCGAACAGTTGGGCGTCATGCCCATCCGTCAGGCACTCAACCTGGCAGAGGAACAGCAGCTTGACCTTGTCAAAATCGCTCCTCAGGCTAAGCCCCCTGTCTGCAAGCTGATGGATTACGGCAAGTACCGCTTCGAGCAGTCCAAGCGCGAGCGTGAAATCCGCAAGAATCAGAAGGTCATTGAAGTGAAAGAGGTGCGCCTTTCCGCAACCATCGAGGATCATGACGTTGACGTTCGCGTGAAGAACGCCGTCAAGTTCCTGAAGGACGGAAATAAGGTGAAGGTAACGATCCGCTTCCGCGGCCGTCAGATCACCCACTCCGAAATCGGACGTGAAGTGATGAGAGATTTCGCTGAGCGAATCAAGGACTACGGAACTGTCGATAAGCAGCCGATGATCGAAGGCCGCAACATGTCGATGTTCATTTCACCAAAGGATGCGAATTAACGCATAGCCATCGATGAGAGGAGGACCCCTACAATGCCCAAACAGAAAACGCATAAGGGCGCTGCAAAGCGTTTCGACCTGACCAAGTCCGGTAAGGTTAAGCATGCACAGGCTTTCCGTCGTCATATCCTGACCAAGAAGCCCACCAAGCGTACCCGTAACCTGCGCAAGGCCGAGTATCTCACCAAGACCGAAGGCGCAACTATGAGAAAGCTGATCCCCTACAAGTAAGGAGGCGAACCAAGAATGGCAAGAGTAAAGCGTGCAGTTAACGCACAGAAGAAAAAGCGTAAGATTATGAAGCTCGCCAAGGGTTACTTTGGCGCAAAGAGCAAGCAGTATCGTGCAGCAAGCGAACAGGTTCGCCGTTCCCTGCGTTATGCATATATCGGCCGTAAGCAGAAGAAGCGCGACTTCCGTCGCCTGTGGATTGCCCGTATCAACGCCGCAGCCCGCATCAACGGCCTGTCCTATTCCAAGATGATCAACGGCCTGAAGGTCGCTGGCATCGACATCAACCGCAAGGTTCTGGCTGAACTGGCCATCTCCGATGCCGCAGCTTTCACCGCTCTGGCTGAGAAGGCAAAGGAAGCCCTCAAGTAAGATGCTTTTATGAAGCCACTCCGTATGGAGTGGCTTTTTTGTGCTTCTTGCTGCAAAAATTGACTATAAGTTTACGCGGAGTTTTAATATGCAACAGGAATTTGCTTGACCGTTTGCACAAATCAGAATATAATATACAAAAATTCCGAATTCTGGAACGGAAGGTGCGTGACAAAATGTATCTTGATCATAGAATTACCATGAAAATTGCGCGCGTGCTGGATATGGTTGACCTGTCCGCTATGCTGATGGATGCCAACGGCAACCTGATCCTGCCCGAGGGCGACTCCCGCGTATTCAACCTGCCTGAGGCGGTTCGTACCAATCCTACGATGCCTTACATCTACGGCAGCTTTACCCTGATCGGCACCTCTGAGGATCAGCCGATTTACATCTGCCTGCACGGCGATACCGAAGAAATCAAGAAGTGTGCTGTTCTCTGCGCTGAGCTGATCAACGTCATCCTGCGCGAGGATATGAGCCACACCAGCTGCGAACAGAGCCTGCGACTGATGCTGCGCGGCGAAATCGAAAGCTCCGAGTTCGAAGCTCTGGCAGTGGAGCACAACATCCCCGTTGAGAAGAAGCGCTGCGTTCTGTATTTCTATTTCGTGGATATCGAGGCAGAAACTGCAATGCAGATCCTCAACAACGGCATGGATGGCGAAGGCGACCTGATCGCTGAGGTTGGCCGCCACTCTCTGGCCATGCTTAAGGGTGTGGATGAGGACGTGAACTTCGAAGAGCTGGAAGAGTACGCCAAGGCCATCGAGATGAGCTTCCTGAGCGAGTACGGCACTGCGGTTTATGTGGGTATTTCCAACCCCCGCGATGATCTCGTCAGCATTCCGGACGCCTACGAAGAGGCCCGCAGCGCCATCAATGTCGGCCGCATCTACCACAGCAACCGAACCGTGTTCATCTATCGCAACCTGCTGCTGGAGCGCTTCCTGAGCGATGTTCCTGCAGATATGTGCGGCAGCTACAACAACATGATCTTCAATCGTAAGACCGCCCGTCTGTTCAATGACGAAATGGTTCATACCATTGAAACCTTCTTTGACAACAGCCTGAACCTGTCCGAAACTGCACGCAAGCTCTATATCCATCGCAATACCCTGGTGTATCGCCTGGAGAAGGTGCAGCGCGCCATCGGCCTGGATCTGCGCAACTTCGACGATGCAGTTACCTTCAAGATGATGATGCTGCTCGGCAAAAACACCACCACCCGCAAGAACCGCCTGTAATCCGGAGAATGCGGACGGCATAGATTCAAATGAAGTCCGAATGCGGCGGCCCTAAGCCGCCGCATTTTCGCATGATGGAGGAAGGAATGAAGCAAAAAAACATTCTGATACTTGCGATTTTGTGGCTGCTGGTCATGGTCAGCGTTGTCGCTTCAGCGGTGACGCTGCTGGCTTCAGGAAAATCTTTCGAGCTTTCGCGCTGGGTCAGCCGGGAAGAATATGAAATGATCGAACGCTACTCGAGGCTTGAAGACGTCCGTATACGGCTTTCCGAGGGATATTTTCAGGAAGTGAATCAGGAGGATCTGATGAACGGCGCCCTGAAGGGGATGATGGCTTCTGTTCAGGATCCTTACACTTTCTACTATACGCCGGACGAAATGCAGAAGCATCACCAGCAGAGCGGCAGCGCTTACAAGGGCGTCGGCTTATTGATCCAGAACAACAGCGACGGCTATATCGAAATCATTCGATCCTATACGGGCGGACCGGCGGATCAGGCAGGTGTGCAGGTCGGTGATTTGATTCTGCGTGTGGATGGTATTCACGTCAGCGGAGCAGATTCAAAATCGCTGAATGATGCGGTCGCATTGATGAAGGGCGAGGATGGTTCCCAGGTCGTTCTCACCATTTCCCGGAATGGTGCTGAGCAGGATCTGACCATTGTACGCGGCGAAGTCAATGTGAGCAACGTTAGCTGGCAAATGCTGGATAATGGCGTCGGCTACATCAATATCTTCCAGTTCACAGGAGACGTTGTGACGGCCTTTGAGGGGGCCCTGCGAGAGCTACAGGCCAACGGCATGCAGGGCGTGGTCATTGATCTCAGAAACAATCCTGGCGGCATTCTGGACGATGTGGTGGCCATTGCAGATGAAGTTTTGCCTGCTGGCGTGATCGTGTATACCGAGGACCGGCAAGGAAAACGGGAGGATTTCTATTCCGATGAATCCTGGGTTGATTTTCCCATGACGGTGCTGATCAATGATATGTCTGCAAGCGCTTCGGAAATCTTTGCCGCTGCTGTTCAGGACTATGCACGCGGCACGGTTGTTGGTGAAAAATCCTATGGCAAGGGTGTCGTACAGACGGTGATTGAGTACGAGGAGGACGGTGCAGGCATGCAGTATACATCCTCCAGCTACTATACGCCTTCCGGTGAAAGTATCCATGGCGTAGGCGTTACCCCGGATATTCTAGTCAGCAGCGAAGATGGATTTGTTTCTTATTCCGGAATTCCGGATATTGAGAAGGACGTACAACTCCAGGTGGCGGTCGAAACACTCATGAAAGAAATCAAAGAGGCGAATTGAAATGATACAGAACTATTGGAAAGATTTCCTTGCAAGCACAAACCGGGAGAGCGATGAAAAATGCTCGGGCGTAATCTGCCTTGGCATGGATGCGAAAACCTGTGCTGCCGCCAACGAAAAAATACTCTCCGGCAAAATGCATTGCCGCATCTATCCGGCGGATGGATACAGAAAGGCAATGAGCGGCGAAGCCCGAACCGGTGAATTGAATATCGTAACCGATTGGAAGGGCGAACCCTGCGCAGTTATCGAAACGACCGGTGTTCGTATGCTGCCGGTTTCCGGATTGACGGATGAAATCTGCGCATCTGAAGGCCTGTATGCAGATCTTGCAACATGGAAGGAAAAACAGCTGCCCTATATCAAAACCGAAGTTGAAGAGCTGGGTAGCGTATTTGATGATGCCACTGTACTGACGGTCGAGGAATTCAGAACAGTTTATCCCATCGCATAAGCAGGCAGCAAACGGGCAGAATAAGATTCGCCGGAGACGGTAAAACGTTTTGTTGAGGTGAATCAAATGAGTATGAAGCAGGCAAACAAGAATATCCGCTGCCGTGTGCACAGCTGCAACTACCATTGCGAGGACCAGGATTTCTGCTCCCTGTCCAGCATCCAGGTGGAACCCTGTGCAAACTGCCACGATGGCAAGTCCGCAGATGAAAGCATGTGCGCAAGCTACAAGTGCAAGTAAAAGGAAAGAGCCGCTCTTTGAGCGGCTCTTTGTAGTGTTGGATCAGCGCTGAAGCTTTGCTTCAGGGTTCTTGCCATCGAGATGTTCGCGAATCAAACGGATGGCAATGGGGGAGAGCAGGGCAACTGCAATCAGGTTCGGAATCGCCATGAGGCCATTGAAGGTGTCGCAGATATTCCACAGCAGGCCCAGGTCGATGGTGGCACCGACGATAGCAACGAGGGAATAAACGAACATGAAGGGCTTATTGATGCGGCTTCCGAAGATGAATTCGACGCAGCGCATG
>JAGBAU010000257.1 GCA_017938785.1 Clostridia bacterium | reverse complement strand
TCCTTCTGAACGCGGTCAATCAGGATGTTCTTTGCTTCGTCGCTGGTCATATTGGCCACGCGCTCCAGCTCCTGCTGCTGCTTTTCGTGCAGCTTGTGGGCTTCGTTTTCCAGGCGCTCAGCCTCCTTGAACTTGGCGTTGAGCTGTTCTTCGCGGGCTTCCAGGTTGTCCTGCTTCTTATCAAACTGTTCTTCGCGCTGGTTCAGGCGACGCTCGGTGCGGGTAACTTCGCTGCGGCGGTCGCGGATTTCCTTATCCAGTTCATTCTTCAGACGAATGATCTCTTCCTTGGCTTCCAGAACGGCTTCCTTTTTCTTTTCTTCCGCCTTACGGGCAGCTTCGTCCAGCAGGTTCTTTGCGTATTCCTCCGTCTGGCCGATCTTCTTTTCCATTGCGTTTTTGCGGTAGAAATATCCAGCCGCCAGGCCAATTACCAACGCAATCAGCGCAGCGATCACGGTGATTGCAATATTCACGTCTTCTATGCCTCCCTTTCTGTTAAACTCCCAATTTCCCCAGTTAAAAACGGTTTCATTACCGCAGATATGACATGCGCCACTCTTTTATACCAAAAAGTGAAACCAATGGAACGAACACTTTGCGCTGTTCCACTGGTCCGAAGAAGGTACACTTACCCTATGAAAATATTTGCATCCAGCACAGCCCGACACGAATCCAGGCCGGAACAAACCACCCGCACGGATTACTTCCGTCTGGGGGATTTATTCGCATATTGAAGGCTGCGTCGCTCGGCAATAAACACAAAATACCCATCCGTTTCGCGGATTTCCACCCCGCCGAAAACGGATATGATCTTGTTCTTGTACCATTCGCGCCGCTTGGTAACCATATACAGCTTTCCGCCGATTCTCAATCGGTTAAAACCCTTTTCAATAAAACCCTTTGCCACCGAAAAATCCGTCTGATACGGAGGGTTGGAAAGGATGAGATCAAAACCGCTGGCCTCCACGTCCCGGAAACCGTCCGAGATATAGAGCGTCACGCCGCTCACACCGTTCCGTTCCGCATTCCGACGGGCGACTTCAACCGCCTTCGGATCGGCATCGGACATGAAAACATTCTCTTCTCCGGCGATCTTTGCCGCTGTGATGCCGACTATACCGCATCCGCAGCCAAGATCCATTATGCGCATACCTGAATCAAACTTCACATGCGAAAGCATCGCGAGCGTGCCGCGATCAATATGCTCCGGAGAAAACAGGCCCTTTTGGGTCTCCAGGGAGATCTTTTGGCCCAAAACCTCCGCCTCGAGCAGTTTGAACTCGCGTCCGTTCATCATGCCAGCGCATCCGCCACTTTCGTCAGGTTATTCGTCTATTCTATATTATAGCACACTACGGCACAAAAAAAATGAATAATTCGCGTCAGTTTGGAAAAAATGTCTTCACATTTATTCGGAGGATTGAAAAATTGTCTGTGTACATTGCTGCAATCCTGGTGTTTTTGTATTATATCGCCGCTATTCCCGTAAAGTTCGCGGTCAGCCTGCGCTTCAGCGAGCATCCGGCCTTTGGTGCGGGCGCTTCGGTTTTCGAGGGCCGCTATGCGCTGAACAGCGCCCGCCTGCGCGCGTTGGGTTTGAAAAAGCACCTGCCCTGGAAAAAGACGGAAATGGATTTGCAGAAACACGCGGCACTGACAGCAGCCATGCGGGCGGGCCGTCATCTGCTCAGGCACACAAAGCTGGAACAGCTGCGCGCTGAAGGCCGCATATCCTCGCCGGACGCCGCACATACGGCCCTCATCTGCGGCTGCGCCCAGTCTCTCGAAGGCGCGCTTCTGCCCATCGTGCCGCCGGGCGCAGTTCAAATTCACCTGACGCCGGACTTCTACGCCGGAAGCAGCGATGTATTTCTGCTCGGTATGGTATCCGTTCAGGCGGGGCATATTATGATCGCAGCGCTCATCGGCGCATGGAACTTCATCATAAGGAGTATTTCACATGGAAAAGCATCCGATTGAAAATATCATGTCCACCACCATGGAAAACATCCGCGATATGGTGGATGTGAACACCGTGATCGGCGAGCCCATCACCACCCAGGACGGCTCCACGGTCATTCCCATCTCCCGGGTGAGCTTCGGCTTCGTGGCCGGCGGCGGCGAATACCGCTGTCCCACTGCTCCCAAGGCATTGGATTCTTCCTGTGACCGCATGCCCTTTGCCGGCGGCACCGGCGCAGGCGTTACCATCCAGCCCATGGGCTTCCTGGTGACCAGCGATAGCTCCGTGCGCCTGCTGCCCGCCCAGCCCTATGCGCCCGCGGACCGCATCATTGAACTTGCGCCCCAGCTGATGTGCGAGCTGCGCAATTTTCTGAAGGCAAAGAATGAGAAAAAGGAAGCGAAAACGCCCAACAACACCGCAGCCCCGGCTCCCGTTCAGTCCTGAGGTTCAATCCCCTCCCCTTCCCGCATAAGCTGAAAGCAGCTTTTCGGAATCGGAGGGGATTTTTATGCAGCCGACATTGGCACTGAGCGCAAGCCATCCCGGCATACTCTACCTGAACGGCGGCTTTGCCGGGGAAATCTCCCCGGAAACGCCGCTCATGCGGCCCGTTGCCGCAAGGGGCGCCGTATATCTGGACTACAGGCCGCTATCAGGCGCCCACCGATCCATGGCCCGCAAATTGGTGTTCTCCGGCGGAACACCCCTGTCGGATTCTGCCGAGGAAGCGGAAAATCTGAACATCATCCTCTGGCCCGGCGGAGTGACAGAAATCGAGTTTTCGCCCGAATCTTCGCATACAAGCTCCCGGCATTTCCAGCTCGCCGGGCATGATTTCAGCCTGGACGGTGAAACCTCATCTCTGGAATGTGACGGCCGCAGAATCTGTACCCTGCCGGAAGGGGCAGAAATTCCCGAACTGCAGCTTCTTCCCACATGTGCGGCGCTCATTGGCAGCTGTACGGGCGGCAAATACCTGCTCAGCATGGATACGGCCTTCCGGAACCAGACCGGCTTCCTGCATGCCGTGCAGCTGGATATGGAGGGAGACGGCCGCATTCGTGCGATTGCATCGCCCTCCGATCTGGTGGGGCATGCCACGCTTGAAAGCTGGCGCTTGACCCCGGATGGACTGATGCTTTTGTCCTCCGAACCTGTCTGGCTAAGCGGCGCGCCCCGTTGGCCGCAAACGCCTGAGGAAACCGTGCAGGCTGCCGTGGAAGCAGCCCTCGCCGGGCTGGATTCCGAGGCAGAACGCTATCTCTCCCCCAGCCTGAGAAACCATATGCCGCTGGCAGGTATGCGCGAAAGATGCGACCTTTGCCTGGAAATGAAGTATGCGCCGCCATCCTCGCGCCCCTGCATAGGCCTCTTGAAGCTGGAGGGGGCGCACATGGGCCGCGTATCTCCCCTGTATTTTCGCACATCGCCTTTGGGCGGACCCCAGGGGCCTTATCAGATCGAAAGCCTCGAATATGCATAAAAAATCCCGGATGCCGAGCATCCGGGATTTTTGCTGGTCATCAGACCTTGAAATTGACGGACTTGTCACCCTGGTCATTGGAACCGAAGGTGTAGTCGTTGCCGGGCAGGACGGCATTCAGGATGATGCCGACCAGGGCGCCGACTGCCAGACCAGACAGGCTGACCGGGCCGATGGCGATGGAGCCTGCGGCGCTGAAGGTGATGCCCAGGGCCAGGGACATTTCCAGGGCAGCGATGATAACGTTGCGGCTCTTGGTGAAGTCCACCTGGTTTTCAACCACGTTGCGCACGCCGACGGCGGAGATCATGCCGTACAGGATCAGGGAAACGCCGCCGATGGTTGCGGTGGGCATGCAGGCGATCAGGGCTTCGAACTTCGGGCAGAAGGCGAAGATGACGGCCAGGAAAGCAGCGATGCGGATAACGCGGGGATCATAAACCTTGGTCAGGGCCAGAACGCCGGTGTTTTCGCCGTAGGTAGTGTTGGCAGGAGCGCCGAAGGCGGAAGCCAGCATGGTGGCAAAGCCGTCGCCCATCAGGGTGCGATGCAGGCCGGGGTCTGCAACATAGTTCTCACCAACAGTGGAGGAGATGGCACACATATCGCCGATATGCTCGATTACGGTAGCCAGAGCGATGGGCATCATGATGGCGATGGAGGAGAGCAGCAGGCTGCTGTCACAGCCGCCGAACAGAGCAAAGACGGTGTCTTTCACCTGGAAGGGGAAGCCGATCCATGCAGCTTCCTTCACGGGAGTGAAGTCAACCATGCCACCGAAAGCAGCAACCAGGTAGGAAACCAGAACACCCAGCAGGATGGGGATGATCTTGATCATGCCCTTGCCCCAGATGTTGCAGAAGATAACCACTGCGATGGCCAGCAGGGCGATGCCCCAGTTAGCCTGGCAGTTGTTGATGGCGGAATTGGCCAGGGTCATGCCGATGCAGATGATGATCGGGCCGGTGACGATGGGCGGGAAGAAGCGCATGACGCGGTTTGCGCCGAAGGCCTTGAACAGTGCGGCCAGGATCAGGTATACAACGCCGGCGCACATAACGCCAATGCCTGCATAGGGAATCCAGTTCAGAGCTTCCTGGTTTTCAAACAGCTTTGCAACTGCTGCATAGCCGCCGATGAAAGCGAAGGAAGAGCCCAGGAAGGCCGGAACCTTGCCCTTGGTCAGGAAGTGGAACAGCAGGGTGCCAAGGCCTGCAAACAGCAGGGTGGCAGCAACCGGCAGACCGGTGAGAACCGGAACCAGAACGGTTGCGCCGAACATGGCGAACATGTGCTGGAAGCCCAGCAGCAGCATCTTAGGAGTACCCAGGGTTCTTGCATCGCGGATACCATTTTCAGACATGGAAGTTACCCCCTTCAAGTAGTATAAAACCCCTCACCGGTCGTAGAGCCAGATGGATTCTTCGCCATCTACTTCCGGCATATTCACCCGGACGAATTCCGTCTGCGCCGTGGGAATATTCTTCCCGGCGAAGTCGGCGCGAATGGGCAGTTCACGATGCCCGCGGTCAATGAGCACCGCCAGCTGAATCCTGCGTGCGCGGCCCAGGTCCATCATGGCCTCCATGGCTGCGCGCGCGGTCCGGCCGGTGTAGAGCACATCATCCACCAGCACCACAGTCTTCCCATTCACATCAAAAGGAATGTCCGTACGATTGATGGTAGGGTCCCTGGAAATGTGGGTCAGATCGTCCCGGTAGAAGGTAATATCCACCGAACCGACGGGAACCTCCGTTCCCTCCACCCGGAGTATCGCCTCCGAAAGCATGCGGGCAATGGGCTCGCCGCGGGTGCGGATTCCAACCAGAACCACGTCCTCAATGCCCTTGTTGCGCTCAATGATCTCGTGCGCCATGCGCGTGATCGTGCGCTGAATCTGGCGGTCATCCATGATCTGCGTCTTCTTCTGCATGCGTTTCACCCCATCTTTGCCTGCAAAAAATGCCCTCGCCAATAAGGCGAGGGCATGCAAAATAGACATGCTTTGAACAAGCGCCTTATCGACCTCACGGGATCGAGTTAAAGGAACCCCATCAGTGTCATTATAAGGCTTTACACATTTTTTCAGATAGTTTTTTTCGGTTAATTCCTTGTCGTTTTTTGTTAATTAAGCGCTGGGATTCTCAATGGCGCCGATAAAGCACACGCTTCCGGTTGACCCATCGGAGATCACAAACGCGAAGGGACGGTTCACGTTCATCTCCACCGGCTCTTCGGGGCACATTGCAGACATCTCCTTCACCATCAGTGCCGTAGCCGCAGCAGCCTTGGTACCCTGTTCATCCACCTGCACGCGCACCTTCTGCAGGATTTCATCCACGCACAGGGGCGTATCGGAAATGCCGGTAAAATCCGCGTTGTCCGCAAATGCAGTCTCCACGCCCAGCAGCTTCAGGGCGTCGGCCAGGGTATTGTCATCGGAAACATCCATCTTGGGCAGGCTCAGGATCACCTCGCGCGTTTCCGCATCGCTCTTCAGGTAGAACATGCCTTCATTTGCCAGAATCTCCAGCAGCTGATGCATGCCGCCCTCCGGAGGCAGAGCAATCCACATCTCCAGGTTACCGGTGCTGTAGGGCAGGCGTACAATCTGCATGCCGTCCTTCTCGGCGTAATCAAAGAACTCCGTCTGGTGCATCATCTGGACAAGAACATCGCCGCCGGGCGCATAGAAGGCTTCCTCGGTGGTGGCTTCCGGAGAGAAGGGAGCAGCCCAATCCGCATCCATGGCCAGTGCGTTGACCAGGATCATGCCTATATCAGCAGCGGGTGCTTCGCTGAGCAGTTCCTCGATCAGCTCATCGGTGTGTTCCTTCACCCAATCATTCACCTTGGCGACTACATCGCCGTCCATATCGAACCATCCTGCGCCGTAGCGCTCGTTCAGCTTTTCCACATATTCCGGCTTCAGGCTGAGCCCGGATGCCACGAATGCAGCGTTTGCATCCTTGATGCCCTCAATCTTCTCTGCAGAAATCTCAGATACATCCTGCACACCCAGTGCGGCGAGGATTTCATCCAGGGTTTCGCCCTGCGCGCCCTCGGCAGCCATGCCCAGCGCCAATGCCAGACTCTGGGGAGAAAGCACGGTATTCTCACCGTTCACATGCAGCATGCTCAGC